>NZ_JAAAYH010000300.1:0-11285 GCF_018035285.1 Streptomyces sp. MK37H
CCGCGCAACCCAACATCCCCTCCCCGAGGGGCGGCCCGGCGTGATCGACCGGCGCATCAGCCGCGCCCGACCCGGTGCGCACCACGGTGCGCCGGGGGCGGACCCTGGTGTGGGTGCCTCTGGTGCGGAAGATTCTGCTGCGCCATCAATTCGGCGTATTGCCGAATGAGTCGCACTGGAGGGGAACATGTCGCCTATTCGCATCTTTGTCGCATCGCTCGCCGTCGCCGGCGTGCTGGCCGGTATGGGGGCCGGTACCGCGACGGCCGCCGCCGTCAGCCGTTTCGACGACGGCAGCTTCGAGACGCCCTCGGTGGGGGCCAACACGTTCGTGAACGTGGGGACCGGGGGGACCATCGGGCCGTGGAAGGTCACATCCGGAAACGTGGACCACATCGGGGACGGCTTCTGGCAGGCGGCCGAGGGGGGCCAGTCCGTGGACCTCAACGGTCAGGGCGCCGGCACGGTGGAGCAGACCTTCACCACGGTCCCGGGGAAGCGGTACTCGGTGACGTACTCCTTGGCCGGTAATCCGGCGGGAGGCCCCACCGTACGGACCGGGAAGGTGCTGGTGGACGGGCAGAACTTCCAGGACTTCAGCTTCGACGTCACGGGCAAGACGTTCGCGGACATGGGCTATGTGACCCGGGAAGTGACCTTCGTGGCCCGTGGGACCTCCACGACGCTGGCGTTCGCCAGCACGAACGGAAGCGCCTACGGGCCGGTCATCGACGACGTCAGGGTCAGCTCCTGCACGCCCTGCCCCTCCTGCGACTGATCGCGGCCGATCGCGACTGATCGCGACTGATCCCGAGAGGGAGCCCTCGGCGCCCACGCGCCGGGGGCTCCCCAGTCTTCCGCAGAACTTCGTCAGGCCGCCGCGCGCTGGCTTCGGGCCAAGGACGTCGCGGCCTTGCGGCGCCCCGGCGCGAGCACATCGACCGGGGCGCCCGCGCCGCTGCCCGGCGTCTCGCGCCAGCGGTCCAGCCTGGCGACGACCTCGGCCAGCCGCCGATCGCCGGGATGGACGGCCACGTAGAAGAGCGACTCGTCCGGCTTCCGGTCGTCCCCGCCCCAGCGGACCACGCCGTCGAGTTCGGCGAGGATGTCGCGGATCACGACCTCCTGCTGGGGGAAGAAGCCGCCCTTGACGCCGGGCGGGTAGTGGCCGGGCCGGATCCGGACGGCCGTACCGGACGCCTGGTTGCCCTCCGGCAGCCCCTTGCGGACCGTGCCGGGGCCGCGCCAGCCGATCACATCGCCCTTGCGGAGCTCGTCGATCTCGTAGTGGAAGCGGCGGATCACATGGACCAGCACGGTCTCCGGTGCGCCGATGCGGACGGTGACGCCCTCCAGCGGGGTGCCGGGCACCGGACGGGACCAGATGGCTCCGCCGCCGTCGGCGACCTTTTCCATCTCCCAGCCGTTGGGGCTCGGTCTGCCCGTCAGCACCCGGGCCCGGTTCGCCTGGAAGCGACGGTATGCCTTCCGGATCTCTTCGCCGGTGGGCGTCTTGGAGTGCGAGGAGGCGGCGTACGCGGGCGTCGCCAGCAGCGCGGAACCGGGGAGGGAGGCCGCCAGCGCGGCCGCGCCGAACAGCGCACCGGAGCGGGCGAGCAGCTGCCTACGGGATGGGTCGAACACGCTCATTCATCGTCCCCTCGTGACGGTAGGGCTGGTGGACCGGTTCTGGTCGCGGGTCACCACGGATACGGCGCCCGTGGCGATGGCCAGGACGAAGGCGATGCCCATGGCGGGGTTGACGTATCCGGGGACCGCGGCGTCGTAACTTCCGCCCTCGTCGATCCGGCAGGTGAAGCGAAGGGGAAGGTAGCGCGCTGAATAGCGGTCGACCTGAGCCGCCTTCTCCGGGCTGCGAGCCTTGGCGCACGCCTCGCGCATGGTGTCGCTCTCCATGAACATCACATGGAGCGCACCCCAGATGTACAGGGCGATGGTCGCGCAGACGGACAGCAGGGCGATTCCGCCGAACCATTCGGCCCGTGTCTTCCGACGGCCCCTGCGCTTGGCCATGCCGGAGCCGAGGAGGGCGATCAGGGTACAGAAGGTGATGACCCCGATCAGGCAGATGAAGAGCAGCAGGATCGAGTTGAGTCCATCCGGCGAATCGGACGCCAGCGATGAAGGTGCTTCGTTCACCGCATCATCCTGTTGTACTTCTCGAAGATGTAGTAGAGGGGCATGCGCTTCTTGGCGTCGGTGAAGGCGGGTTCCTTCGGGCCCTGGTAGCGCCGCAGCACCTCGTAGATCTCCGACTCCTTGTAGTCCAGCGAGGGCCGGCGGATCGCCGTCTCCGCATCGACGCTGCCGGGCTTGCCGTCGGCTCCCCAGATATGGGCGTGGCCGACGGAGGTGAGGGCGAAGTCGTTGTCCGTGCGGAGCTTGTCCCACACCGAGAAGATGTCGGCGTCCTTGTCCGGGTCCTTCGGAGTGCCGGTCACCAGGCCGGTCCTGATGGAGTTGTTCCAGCAGAGAACGCCCACCAGCCCGAACATCTGGGCCACACCGGTGCTGCTGTCGCGCAGCGACACCACCCCGGGCAGGTCCTTGGCCCAGTCCGGCACATAGCCGTTGTGATAGAGCCACACCCCGGCGTCCTTGACCAGGTCCTCATTGCCGTAGTGCCGGAACTCCCAGAACGCCGTGGTCTGGATGAGCGCCTTCCGCATGCCGTAGGCGCGTGCCGTATTGGTCACGGCGACATCCCCGGCGATGATCGTTTCCAGGCACTGGGTGGTGGTGTAGATCCGGCCGTCGTCCTCGGGGAAGCCGATGGACCGCATGTACGTCTGGACGTCGGCGAGCAGCCCCGGGAAATAGGCCTGGTTGAAGAGGCTGTCCGGCATTGACGCCACCGGGGGATTGAACGACCCCTGTCCGGTGTCCAGGCCCGAGGCGATGTTGTTGTCGATGTTGATCGAACCGTCGCCGGAGCCGATCGTCTTGGTGACGATCTGGTCGAAGGCCCAGTTGGGCGGCAGCGGATAGCCGTAGTTCCCGGAGAAGCCGCTGGACATGTCGGAGACGAAACTCGCCGTGGCATGGCCCGCCTCGGAGACCCGGATGCACACATTGCGCGGTCCGTAGACCCCGATCTTGTACCGGTTCCCGGCGATGACCATGCCGTCCACGATGCCCTTGAAGTGCGGCAGGACATTGTCAGTGACCTCGTAGTCGTACGCGTCGAAGTCCACGGCGAAGAAGATCCGCGTGCCGTCCTTGAAGCCGTGGTCATCGGCCGCGTTCGCCGCCGCGATGGCCGCCGCGTTGCCTGCGGCGTAGTTGAAGCCCGAGGCGTCGCGGCCGAAGGTCTGGTAGATCGGGAAACACCGGAGCCCGTTGTCGGCGAGGGTCTGGAGCTCGCCGATCTGGATGGCCTTCTCGGGGAGATCGGTGGTGCTGGGGTTGGTGAGATAGCGGCCGATGTATTTGTACCCGGCGGCCTTCAGGGTGGTGGCGCGGGCCTGGGTGATCTTGGTGACGCCGTCGCACGCCTGGCCCTTGCGGTCCTGGTCGCCGTAGGAGACCAGGAGCGACGCCCAGGTGGAGTAGTCGCCCTTTCCGGTGACCGGGAGCTTGGCGAAGTCCTGGAAGCTGTTCACCGCGGATTGCAGCGCCGATCCGAACGAGGTGCTGAACGGTACATTGGGCCGCTGGTTCAGGATCATCGCGGCGGAGAACAGCCGCACCCAGGTGCTGGTCTCGCCCGAGGCGACGGTGTGCTGCTTCAGCCCGGACTGGGTTCCGGGACCGAAGTTCCCGTTGGCCACACCGTCGGCCATGCCGAGCTCGTACTGCACCGCCAGCAGCATGGACTTGGCGACGGTCCGCGAGTGGTGTCCGTCGCACGGGATGATGAAGTAGTCCTGGCGCTTGACGTAGTTGGCGTTGAGATGCTGCTGCACCTTGCGGATGTCGGCGCCGCCGTCACCGGTGACGATGTAGGCGTCCATGGTGAGCAGCCCCTTGAAGACCTTGGGGGAGAGGCTGCCCGCCTCGAAGACGCCCGCCACCCCCATGTCGGTCATCAGCTCGGTGAGCGAGTTCGCCACCGTGGAGCTGAACACCCCATCGATCCCGCCGCCGTTGTACCCCTTGCAGTACAGCCCCGACTGAATGATCTTCGTGAACTTGGCCGAGGGCGTCGTACTGGCGTTGAGCTTCGGATACTTCGACTGGAGCGTGCTCAGCGTGGTGGGGCCGAAGCTGTCGGAGAGACTGGTGATGCCCAGCTCGTACTGGAGCGCCCGGGTGAGCGCGTACATCACGGTCCAGCTCGTCTTCCCGTCGAGCTCGAGCGCCGGAATGCCCAGCTTCCCGCCGTATGTGTCGTTGATGAACTGCTGCGCCCGCATGACCATGGCGTCGGCCATGACGTCTCCTTCAGTGCCGAGTGACGGGGGTCAGTTGCACGCGAAGACGTAGTCGGACTTGTAGTTGATGTAGAGGCTGCTGGAGGTCTTGCCCATCTTGGCGGTCACCGGGGCGCAGGCGAGGCTGGAGACGTAGACCGGGCCCGCGTACTGGCTGAAGTTGCCGGAGTCGGTGTCGCAGCCGGTGCCGTCCACCTTGCAGACCTTGAGGTACATGTACTGCGAGGCGCCGTAGTTGTTGTCCAGGATCGCGCAGCCCTTGCCGCTGCCGTTGGTGTAGCTGAACAGTGTGGCCAGGCGCATGCTCGGGTCGGTGCCCTCGGGCAGCGGAATGGCCTTGTTCAGCGTGTAGCCGGTGCCGCACACGGTCGCGGCGGCCGCGGTGGGCCCGGGGTTGGCCTTGGCGAACGCCTTGGTCTCGGCCGATGCCCGCGGGGACACCTTGACGTCGGTCGCCGCAGGGCGCTCGGCGGCGGAGGCCTGGGGCGCGGTCAGGAGGACGGCGGCCGCGGCGGAGGCGAGGGCGGCACCGACGGTGGATCTGAGGATCGTGGACATGGACGTACCCCTCCCGTGAAGGCTGATGAGAGCGAAGAACGCGGGGGCCTCTCCCCAAAGGCCCGGACGCGGCGACAAGCGCTTTCCGCGCTGTGGTCGCACGGAACTTATGGGCTGGTCATGGCCCTGGACAAGGGGTCTAGACAAGTCCGGGAGCGGAGCCGAGCCCTCCGGTGGCGGGTCGTCACGGAGGAGGTATCGGGTGCGTCCCCAATGAGGGGATAAAGCGACTCATCTGCAACGAGCTCGGTATACAGAGGGTTGATATGTGTCCCTGGTCACTATCTCCGGACTCGGAGAGCGGGTGTCAAGGCGGCCAGGAAGGCCGCCGCGCTCCGCCGAAAAGCGACTGGGGCTTCTCGGAGAACCGAGAAGCCCCAGGTCAGTGGCGTAAGCCAAGGTGCGCCGCCAGGGACTCGAACCCCGGACCCGCTGATTAAGAGTCAGCTGCTCTAACCAACTGAGCTAGCGGCGCCTGCTGACGCGGAAATCCTACCCGACCCGGGCGGGTGCTCAGGACGCCGTCAGGGCCCGTCCATCCCGCGTCCGCCCACCGCGCTCACCCCGGGCCATTGGTATGGACATGACTATTCGCCCTGGATACTCTCAACTTGGTCTAGACCGCCGTGCACGGCTCGTCGAAGCACTCCCCACGTCTTCAGGAGCGAAGCATGCGCAAGAAGATCAGCGCCGCCGTCATCGGCATCGGTCTCGCGGCGATTTCCGTCCTCGCGACCGGCGGCAGCGCCTCCAGTCACGGCTACACCGACTCGCCCATCAGCCGCCAGAAGCTGTGCGCCAACGGCACGGTGACGGGTTGCGGTGAGATCCAGTACGAGCCCCAGAGCGTCGAGGGCCCGAAGGGCTTCCCCTCGGGCGGTCCCGCGGACGGCACCATCTGCGCGGGCGGCAACAGCCGGTTCTCGCAGCTCGACGACCCGCGGGGCGGCAACTGGCCCGCGACCAGGCTGACCGCCGGGCGGAGCTACACCTTCAACTGGCGGTTCACGGCCTCCCACGCGACCACGGACTTCAAGTACTACATCACCAAGAACGGCTGGAACCCCAGCCAGAAGCTGACCCGTGCGAGCCTGGAGTCCCAGCCCTTCCTGACCGTTCCGTACAACGGTCAGCGTCCGCCGTCCACGCTCTCCCACTCGGGGACCATCCCGAGCGGTAAGACCGGCAGACACGTGATCCTCGCGGTGTGGACCATAGCGGACACCTCGAACGCCTTCTATGCCTGCTCGGACGTCCAGTTCTGACGTCGCTGGTGTGGTGCCGTCCCGGGGCGGCACCACACCCTCGTCATACGATCAGGCGTCGAACGCGCCCGCCTTCGCGCTCCGGACGAAGGCGGCGAGTACCGCCGGCACGGTGGACAGGACGGTGCCGGGGTCGTCGCTCTCCCGCAGCCGGACGCGGCCGCCGGCGGCGGTGACCTCGACGCACTGTCCCTCGCCCACGGAGTGCGAGGACTTGCGCCAGTGGGGGTGGCGATGCGCGGTCATTGCAGAGGTGTTCATATGTGGGGCCCTCTTTCTCATACCAGACCAGCGATGAGGGCCTTCGTCTCATCCGTGGACAGCGCGCGGTCCACGATATGGCCGAAGGCGTCGGCGAAGACGTTGACGTCGTCGACTCCTTCGACGTATGTGGGGCCGCGCAGGTTCTCCTGGGTGACGACATCCGGCATCGGGCCCGGGAAGGCCACGAGTGTGAACGCTCCCGCGTCCCCGGGGTTGGGGGCCGCGTCGATCGGCATCACCTGGAGCGTGACCGTGGGCCAGTCCGCCACGTCCAGCAGCCGCTTCAGCTGAGCGGCCATGATGCCGGGCCGGCCGGTGAACCGGCGGCGCAGCGCCGCCTCGTGGATGACGGCCCACAGCCGCAGCGGGTGGCAGGAGCGGGTGAGCACGGCCTGGCGGGCCAGGCGCACCTCGGCGAGGGCGTCGACCTCGGAGGCGGTACGGGCCACGGCGTTCGCCGCGATGGTCTCGCGGGCGTAGTCGGCCGTCTGGAGCAGACCGGGAACGACCAGTGAGGCGTAGTCGCGGACGCTCTCCGCGTCGCTCTCCAGCGAGATGTAGTCGGCGTAGGCGGGGCCCACGACGCCGCGATAGGTCTGCCACCAGCCGCGTTTACCCGCGTCCCTGGCCAGTCCCTCCAAGGCGATACGGGTGCCCGGGTCGGTGACGGCGTAGACCCTCAGCAGGGTTTCGACCTCGGTGGTGCGGATCGTGGCGTTGGCGTTCTCGATCCGGGAGAGCTTCGGCGCCGTCCAGCGGCGGGCGTCGGACGATCCGTTCGCAGCCGCATTGAGTGCGTCGGCCGCCGCGTCCAGTGTCATCCCCGCTTCGGTGCGCAGCTTCCGTAGCGTGGAGCCCAGGCGCCTGCGCCGAACGGTGGGCACTGGCTGGTAGGACATGTCGCCAGTCTGTCGTATTGCCAACTACGCCTACCAGCCAGGCATATGCCAGTCTTGTGCGAGTGGGTCGAAACATTGCGAGTGGGACGTTCCATAGGCCAGGATCGCTAGGGGACACGGCAGCGCGTCGTGCTTTGGAGGGGCCCCGGAGCATATGGCTGAGAACATCTCGCAGCGATACGAACTGCGCCTCCGTGCCCATCCGCGGATACTCGCCGACATACGGCGTGCCGTCGGGGCGCGACTGCGGCTGTGGGGGCGTGAGGAGCTGATCAGCGCGGCGGGGATGTGCGTCACCGAGCTGCTGTCCAATGTCCACAAGCACGCGGCCTCTCCCGAATGCGTCCTCACCCTGGAGAACCTTCCGCACGGGATCCACGCGGCGGTCAGCGACACCGAGTCCGGGCTGCCGGTGGTCAAGGAGCCGGACTTCCTCTCCGAGAGCGGCCGGGGGATGTTCCTGCTGAGCAAGACCGCCCATGACTGGGGCACGGATCTCACCCCGACCGGCAAGACGGTCTGGTTCACCCTCCGCGCGGAAGCGGTGGAACCGTGACCAGCGGCGCCGGTAGCGTAGAGCCCCGATCGAGGGCAGGGGGTGGGCCATGGACCCGGTGACGGCGGGTGCGCTGGTCGCGGCGGTGAACGCGGCGGCGTCGGGCGCCGGCGGCGAGGCCGGGCGGCGGGCCCTGGAGTCCTTCGGCACGCTGGTCCGCAGGGTGCTGCGGCGCGGCGAGGGCGAACCGGCCGGTGGGCCGGAGCCGGATCCGGCCGCGATTCCGTACGACGACGGTGCCCGGCTGCGTCAGTTGGCCGATCTGCTGGTCGAACGGGCCCGGCAGGACCCGGAGTTCGGCCGTGACCTGGCGGCCTGGATGCGTGAGCACGGCGAGACGGCCGGGGAGCCGGGTGCCGTGCACAACCAGATCGGGGGCAACGCCCGTATCACCGGCCCGGTCGTCCAGGGACGGGACTTCCACGGGCCGATCAGCTTCGGCTGATCCGGTGAGCTCCGGCTGACCCCCGATCAGCTTCCGGCCGAGACCGGCGGCCACCCCCGGATGAGGGGAGGGGACGTCCGGTGCCGAGTTGGCAGTAACCGGACACCGGCCCCCACTCCGCGTCGCCGAACGGCGTCGATTCGCTGCGGTCCGTAGTCTCCCTGGGGCCGGAAGGTGCACTCGCGGGTAACTTGTGGACATGCGCCCCCGGCGCATCGGCGGCGCGACAGCATGACGCGCGCCGCCGCACGCCGTTTTGTCAACTCTTTACCTCACGCCCCGCGTTGACGCGGTCGCTGTGCGCGAATTAGTGTCGTCATGTATTTGCACAATGCTGCCCGCGCATTTCGGGGCAGCGAAATTGACGAGAATCAGGCCGGTATTCGCATAACCAGGTCACTGTCACCCGGCAGGGGAAGTCATGGTTGGTCTTGTGAGGGTGTCCGAGCTTTCTCCCGTGAGCACGGAGAGCACGGAGACTCCCTCGTCAGGCGCCATCGACTATGTCGAGCACGCGCTGCTGGCCGCCCGTGATCTGATCGAGTCGACGGTCACCCGGCACCGAAGGGAGCTGGCCCAGGACTCCTGGGCGGGGACGGCTCTGGGGAGGGTGCCGCTCGCCGAGGTCGTCGACACCCTGGTCGACTGCGCCGAGCGGACCGTCAGTGTGGTGCTGTCGGGGAACGAGGAGCAGACGCGGGCCGTCTGCGCCGCGCTCGCCCGCCCGGCCAGGGGGGCCCGGCGCGCCGTCGCCGTACGGCTGTTGTGCGAGGAGCCGGTGCTGGCCTCGGGGACGGTACGGACGCTGGCGCGCACCGATCCGCGGTGCGAGATCCGGATCTGCGACGGCGGGCTGCCGGCGTTACCCGAGGCGCTGCTCATCGACGGCGAGGTGGTCTACCTCAGGAGGGGGCCGTCGGAGCCGGGGCGGGGCCCGGGGCACGCGTCGCTCGTCGAGGACCCCGCCACGGTGCGGGCCCTGGAGATGATGTTCGCCGGGACCTGGGGGAACGCCGTGGCGCTCGCGGACTATCCGCGGCTCGGCGGGCGGTTGTGCCCGGACTCCGTACGGCGGATCCTGGAGTGTCTGCGCACCGGCCACACCGATGAGGTGGCGGCGCGCCAGATGCAGGTCTCCTTGCGCACCTACCGCCGGTACGTGGCGGAGATCATGCGTGAACTGGGGGCCAACTCCCGCTTCCAGGCGGGGGTGCGGGCGGTGGAAATGGGGCTGCTGCCCAGCCGTCACTGAACGGCGCTCGAGACCTTGACCACGTCACGAGGCGGAAAGTGCGGGAATATCGACATGATGGAGCGCGGACGCGATCCTGGACCGGAGGCCGCGCTCGCGGGGGACACCCTGGAGGGGACGCTACGGGAGGTGCGGGACCTCATTGAGTCCACGGTGATCCAGCACCGCGCCCGGCGGGCCCGGGACGCGCGGTTCACCGAGGTGGGGGTGGAGGACGCCGCGTTCCTCGCCGCCGCCGAGGAGGTGATCGGCCAGGCGGGGCGGAGCGTGGACGCCGTCTTCCCCGAGTGCTCGTCCCGGATGGCGCCGGTGCAGGCCGCGCTCGGCGCGCTGCTCACGGACCTCGGCGAGCCGGTCGGGGTGCGGGTGCTGCGCGGCAGATCCGCGCCCGGGGCCGGATCCACCGGGCCCGCCTCCGGGTCCGCTGCCGGAACGGCGCCCTCGGGGCCCGTGCCGCGGCCCATCCCCGGGCCCGAGGCGCCCGGCGAGGCGCCCGGCGCCGGCCCGGCCGCGCGCCCCGCGCAGGTGCGGATCGCGTCGGTGCCGCTGCCCACGGCGGTGATCGCCGACGGCCGGACCGCCCTGGTGTGCACCGAGGACGAGGAGGGGCGGCAGACCTCGGTCATCGAGGACCCGGTGGTGGTGGCCACGCTGTACGGCATGTTCCGCTCCATCTGGGGCGGCGCCGTGCCCGCCGCCCGCCCGCTGGACTTCGGCAACCGCGCCCGCACCGAAATGGTCCGCCGGGTTCTGGCCCGGCTGCGCGACGGGGTCACCGACGAGGCCGCCGCCCGCGACCTGGCGATCTCGGTGCGTACGTACCGCCGCTATGTCACCGGCATCCTGGAGCTGCTGGAGGCCAACTCCCGTTTCCAGGCCGGGGTGCGCGCCACTGAGCTCGGCATCCTTGGAAATACGTCCGCATGATAATTTCGTTTTCCCCATCGACATTGTGATCCGGAGCGTGCTGGCGATAGGTTGCCTGCGGGCGTGCCGAGATCTGGCAACAGCCGGTAATGCAAGGGGATTTGGGGATGACCGAAGGGCACGGAAGGGGCGCGACCGCCACGGCGGGCGCGGACGGCGAGTCGACTGCGGACGAGCCGCATTCACCCCGACCGGGACATGCGCGAAAGACCGGCGACAGCGGCGGAAATGGTGAGAAGTCGCGGTCCGGGGCCGGCCGGAAAATGACCGGTGCGGCATCCGGGGCGACTCTCGCCGGCCGCCGCGGAACGCTGCTCCGGAGTGTGCTGCCGCCGCTGGTATTCGGGCTGTCGCTGCTTGTGGTCTGGGACATCGTGACCCGGACCGGCGCCGTTGCGGAGTTCTATCTTCCGGCTCCGCTGGACCTCGCGCGGCAATTCCTCGATGACGTCTTCCACGGTGATCTCGTCGACTACACCGAGGAGACGGTGTGGGAGGCGCTGGCGGGCAGCGGTATCGGCATCGGAGTGGCGCTGCCGCTCGGCTATCTGATCGCCCGCAGCGAGATCGCCGCGGCGGCCCTCCAGCCGTATGTGGCCGCCTCGCAGGCCATGCCCGCGGTGGCGCTGGCCCCCCTGCTCGCCCTGTGGATCGGGTACGGACTGCTGCCCATCGCGGTCCTCTGCGCGCTGCTGGTCTTCTTCCCCATCCTCGTCAACACCGTG
>NZ_JAAAYH010000301.1:0-11281 GCF_018035285.1 Streptomyces sp. MK37H
GTATGTGGGCGCCGTCCTCGGGCCCGGGGTGCTCGCCCTGCCCGCGCTCGCCGCCGCGGCAGCCGGACCCGCCTCGATCCTGGCCTGGGCCGTGCTGCTGGCGACGAGCGTGCCGGTGGCCGCGTGCTTCGCCGCGCTCGGCGCCCGGTTCCCGGACGGCGGCGGGGTGGCCACCTATGTCCACCGGGCGTTCGGGCCGCGCGCGGCGGCCACGGTCGGCTGGTGGTTCTACGGCTCCGTACCGGTCGGCGTGGTCGCGGGCGCCTGGATCGGCGGGCAGTACACGGCCGCCGCCGCGGGCTGGGACCGTACGGGCGCGGCGGCCGTCGCCGCGCTCGTCCTGGCGGCCGCCTTCGCCACCAACTCCCGTGGGCTGCACCTGTCCAGCCGGGTGCAGTTGCTGCTGGCCGGGCTGCTCGCGGCCCTGCTGCTGGCCGCCGTGATCGCGGCGGCGCCGCATCTGCGCACCGCGCACTTCACCCCCTTCCTGCCGGGCGGCTGGCACTCGGTCGGCTCGGCGGCGGGGGTGCTCTTCTTCGGCTTCGTGGGGTGGGAGGCGGCCAGCCATCTGTCCGCCGAGTTCGCCGATCCCCGGCGCGATCTGCCACGGGTCACCACCCTCACGCTCACCGTCGTCGGGGTGCTGTATCTGGGGCTCGCGGTGGCGACGATCGGCGCGCTGGGCCCCGGCGCCGCGACCACCGACACCCCGCTGACGGCGCTGCTGACGCTGAGCGTGGGGGACGCGGCCCGGCCGGTGGCCGCCGTCGCGGCGCTCTTCCTGTCCTTCGGCGCCGTCAACACCTATCTCGCGGGCGCCGCCCGCCTCGGCGCCGCCCTCGCCCGCGACGGGGCCGCGCCCCGGGCGCTGGCCCGGGGCGGCGCACCCGGCGAGGTGCCCCGGCGCAGTCTCGCGGTGCTGGCCGTGGGGTGTGCCGTGGTCGGGGCGGTGACCGCGACCGGCACGGCCGGGCTGGACCGGCTGATGCGGGCCACCTCGACCTGTCTCGCGGCGGTCACCCTGGCCGGGCTGCTGGCGGCGCTGACGCTGCTGCCGCGCCGTACGCCGCTGTGGTGGGCGGCGGTCGGCAGCGTGGCCGTGACCTCGACCGTGCTCGCCCTCTCCGGCCCGCTGCTGCTGATTCCGCCGGCGCTGGCGGTCGTGGCCTTGTGCTTCCAGGCGCGCCGGACGCTCCGGAGCCGCCAACCGCTCCCGATGTTCCAGACCTTCCGCACCCGCAACGGCACCGACCAGGCCACTACGACCGCCACGACCGCCACGACCGCCACGAGCGAGGAGAACTCCGGATGACCACCTCCGCCGAGGTCCATTACGAGCGGCTGCTGGCCGCCCACTACACCTGGATGACCGGGGGCGATCTCCGCGCGGCGGCCGAGGAACAGACCGCGCTGCTGCGTGAGCTGGGCGTGTCCCCGGGCCCCGGCCCCGCCCGGGCCCGCGCCGTGGACCTGGGTTGCGGACCGGGCGCCCAGACGCTCGCCCTCGCCGCGCTGGGCTTCTTCCACATCACCGCCGTGGATACCAACCAGACCCTGCTCGACGAACTGGCCCTGGCCGCAGCCGGAACGTGCGGCACGGACGCCCCGGACACCCCGGACGCCCTGGGCTCCGCCGCCCCCGCGATCCGTCCGGTACGGGCCGATCTGCGCGGTGCGCTGCCGCGGTTCACCTCACCGGGCGGGGTGTCGGCGATCGTCTGCATGGGCGACACGCTGACCCATCTGCCCGCCAAGGACGACGTGCCCGCACTGCTCGCCGACGCGGCCCGAGCCCTCTCCCCGGGGGGTCGGCTGGTCGTCACCTACCGCGATCTGACCCGGCCGCTCGAAGGGACGGCCCGCTTCCTGCCGGTCAGAAGTGATGCGGAGCGCATACTGACCTGCTTCCTGGAGTACCGCGACGCGGACACCGTCGAGGTGCACGATCTGCTCCACGTCCGTACGCCCGAGGGCTGGACGCTGCACACCGGCTCGTACCCCAAACTGCGCATCGGCACGGACTGGCTCGCCGACCGCTGCCGGGACGCGGGGCTCGAGGTGGTCCATGCCGCCCCGGGGCCGCGCGGCCTGCACGTCTTGGTGGCCGTGGCACCCGCCTAGGGTCTGCCTGCTCCGGGTCCGCCTACGGCGTCTCCTCGGCCAGCGCCGCGTCCAGGGCCGCCGTCAGCCGCCGGACCCGCGCCTGCAGATCCACCGCCTCCTCCAGGCCGAGGCCGCTGGCCTCGATCGCCGCCAGGGGTACGCCCTGGGCGCGCTCCTTCAGTGCCGCCCCCTCCGCCGTGAGCCGGACCGTCACCGAGCGCTCGTCGTGCGCGCTGCGCTCGCGCTGGACGAGACCGGCCGACTGCATCCGCTTGAGCAGCGGCGAGAGGGTGCCGGAGTCCAGCCGCAGGTACTCCCCCAGCCGCTTGACCGGCATCTCCCCGTACTCCCAGAGCACCAGCATGGCCAGGTACTGCGGATAGGTCAGCCCCGTGTCGCGCAGCACCCGGCGGTAGAGGCTGTCGAAGGCTCGGGAGGCGGCGTGCAGGCTGAAGCAGAGCTGCCGATCGAGCCGGAGCAGTTCGTCGGAGGGCCGCGGCTCGGGGGTGGCGGTGCGGTCGGCAGTGCTGTCGGGGGTGCGGTCGGACTGGTGTGACATGCCCCCAGCGTACCCTTTAGTTGTGCACAACTTAATTGTGTGCTCTACTTCTGCCCGGAGGCGGGGCACCCCGAGCCCCCACCTCCCTCCGACTGCCGGAACACGAAAGGGATGGTCCTCATGGACGCGCTCTACACCGCGGTGGCCACGGCCAACGGACGCGACGGCCGGGCCGTGAGCTCCGACGGACAGCTCGACCTGCCGCTGGCCATGCCGCCCGCCCTCGGCGGCAACGGCAAGGGCACCAACCCCGAGCAGCTGTTCGCCGCGGGCTACGCCGCCTGCTTCGCCTCCGCGCTCGGCCTCGTCGGCCGCCAGGCCAAGGTCGACACCAAGGACATCTCCGTCACCGCCGAGGTCGGCATCGGCAAGGACGCGGCGGACGACGGCTTCGGACTCAAGGTGACGCTGCGCGTCGAACTGCCGGGCGAGCTGGAGAACGAGACCGGCCGCAAGCTGGTCGAGCAGGCGCACCAGGTGTGCCCGTACTCCAAGGCGACGCGGGGCAACATCGAGGTCGAGCTCATCGCCGAGTAATTCGGACGGCGGCCACCCCCCGGGAGTCACACCTCGACGCGTTCGAGGTTCCCGGCCATGCGGCTCAGTACCCGTACCGTCTCCAGGTACTGCTCGTCCGTCAGCCCGTCCATCAGCCGCCGCCGGGTGGCGCCGACCCGCTCCGCCACGGCGGCGTGGCCGTCGGCGCCGGGCGGGGTGAGGGAGTAGGGGCCGTCCTCGGCGGCGCGGGTCACCCACCCCCGGGACCGGAGCGCCTCCAGGGCCTCGTCCAGGGTGATCGCGCCCTCGCCCCAGAAGGGCCGCAGCGCCTCGGCGAGCTCATCGGCGCTTCTGGGGCCCGCGGCGAGGCAGTTGAGCACCTGCCAGTGGCGCCGGGCGAGGCCGCTGCCGGCCAGGGCACGCTCGAAGTCCGCGTCGATCAGCGCGTCCAGGTGCTTGAGCCAGTATCCGATCGGCTTCATGAGCTCGTACCCCGTTCCTCATTGCATGTAAAGTGACAAGTAGATGTCAGCGATTATGCATTGAGGAGCGAGGGGCGACAACATGGCCGACCACGCCGAACGGCCCGACGCCACTGAACGAGCCGAACGGCCCGTCGACGCCGTCGAACGGGCCATGGTCGCCATTCGCCGCAGCCAGAGCAGACGGTCGCTGGCCCGGCGCGCGGGCCGACCCGCCCTGGGCGAGGCGTCGTTCGACGTGCTCGACGCCATCGAGGCGGCGGAGCAGAGCGGGACCCCGCCCACCGTCTCCGACATCGCCGCGGCCCTGGCCGTCGACCAACCCCGGGCGAGCAGACTCGTCGCCGGGGCGGTCGAGGCCGGGCTGGTGCGGCGGGAGGCGGACCAGTCCGACGGGCGACGCGCCCTGCTCGTACGGACCGAGGCAGGGCGCGCCATGACGGAGGAGGTGCACCGCTTCCGGCGCTCCGTGTTCGCGGAGGCGATGGAGGAGTGGCCGGAGGCGGACCGGGCGGAGTTCGCACGGCTGCTGACGTGCTTCGTGGACGCGCTCGGAAGCCGTCAGCCGCGCTGATACCCGCCCGGCTCAGGGCGTCCTCCGCCCGCTGTCAAGCGTCAGTCGTCCGACGCACATGTCGTCGGCGTGGCGTGTTCCGGATCGAGGGCGTTGACGGCCTCGTGGAAGGCCAGACCGTCGGTCAGCCCGATGGTCACGTGCTCGGAGATGTCGGTCGCGCACAGGTCCTGGATCACCACGTTCTTGACGTTCGGACCGGAGAGGAATTGTGCCCGGTAGGGCGTGGCGACCTCGTCGTACTTGGTCGAGATGACGGTGTAGCGCACTCCGGGGACGGTGTCGCCGCCCTCGTTGAGGCGCCGCAGGAAGTCCGAGCCGACCACCTGGTCCATCAGCCCCGGGGCGCCCTTGGCGATGATGTCACCGGCCCCGGGGAAGTAGTCCAGCAGCTTCGTCAGCCCGGACAGGGTGGTTCCGTGGTTGGTGGGGGCGATGCCGACCAGGGCGTTCACCTTCGGCGCGCCACCGAGGAACTTGAGGTAGTAGCGGGGCATCATCCCGCCCTGCGAATGCCCGACCATGTCGACCTTGGCGGCGCCGGTGGCGGCGAGCACCCGGTCCACATAGGCGGACAGCTGCTTGGCCGACTGGTCGATCGGCCCCAGGCCGTGGAACAGCGGGACGAGGGGCAGTTGGCCGTAGTCGAGGGAGAAGACGCAGTAACCGCGCTTGACCAGGTAGGGGGCGAAGCCCAGCCAGTTGTCGACGGAGTTGCCGAGGGTGCCGTGCACCAGGACGACGGGGCGGGGGTGTTGGGCCGATGGCTTGCAGGAGTAGTTGTTCCAGCCGCTGCTCACCGCCTCCGACGCGGTGTCCGTGGCGAGCGCGGCGGTGGGGGTCGCCGCGGTCGCCGCGACCGCGAGGGCCAAGGCGGGTAGTAAGGTGCGGGTCTTGGTCTTCCGGAATCGCCGGATACGCCTCCAGGGCAGCATCATATGAACTCCTCGCTGGTGGGGGAGAGAGTCGCGCTGACGGTGCGCTTGCGCTGCGCCCTGCGATCCGGATCACAAGAAGTGGTGCGCTCACTCGAAATTACGCGCGAGTAGCAAAGCCATCCAGCCATCCGTCAGTGAAGGAACGTTTACACGCTTTTCACATGACGCCCAGGAATGCGCCGGGTTACGCGAAGTGGGGAAACCTGTGGGACTGGTGGGACCTGCGGCTTACGCGACGTCGAGGAACCCGGCGGGCCGGACCGCGGAGACGCCGAAGCGGGCGCGGGCCCGGTCGGCGGCGGCCTCCAGCCGGCGTGACTTCTCGTCCGCGGGGTCGAACGTCAGCTGATGGGAGGCGAGTCCGGCGTCCGTCAGCCCCTCCACGCGCAGCGCCACGGACCGCACCCGGGCCCGCTGCAGCCCGAGCGCGTCATGCAGCGCGTACGCGGCGGCGGTCAGCGCCGGGGTGTGGGCGGTCGGCTCGGTCAGGGTGCGGGTGCGGGTGGTCGTGGAGCGGTCGGCGTAGCGGACGGTGAGGCTGATCGCGGCCGCCACCCGCCCGCTCGTCCGCAGCCGGACGCCGAGCCCGTCGGCGAGGGTGAGCAGCGCGCGGCGACGGCGGACGGGGTCCAACTCGTCGCGGCGGAAACGGTGTTCGGCGCCCATCGCACGGGCGGGGGCGTTCGGGGTGACCGGCGCCGGGTCGATACCGCGCGCCCAGGCGTGGACGCGGCGCGCGGTCGCCGCGCCGAGGATCCGCTGGAGGGTGGACAGCGGCGCGGCGGCGATCCGCGCGGCGCTGTCCAGCCCGTACGCGCTCAGGGTGCGCGCGGTCGCGGGCCCCACCCCGGGCAGGGCGATGGCCGGCTTACGGGCCAGGAACGCGGCGACGGCGTCCGGATCGCCGGGAACGGTACGCACGGCGCCGGACTCCTGAGCGCCCTGAGTATGGGCCTCCTGGGCCTCGTGGGCGGCCATGCGCGCGAGCAGGGGGTTGGCGGCGACGCCGACGGTGCAGTCCACGCCGTACCGGGCCAGCGCCCGGACCCGTACGATCTCGGCCAGCCCCGCCGCGTCCCGCCCGAAGTACCGCAGCGCGCCCCGCACATCCGCGAGCGCGGCATCGGGCGGCAGCGCCTCGACGACCGGCGTCAGCTCGCCGAGCAGGGTGAGCAGCCCCTGGTAGACGTCCTCCCCGGGCGCGGGGTGGAACCGCACGTACAGCACATGCGGCACCTCGTCCGCCCGCTCCGGGCCCACGGCCCGGCCGCCGCCCGGCAGGGCCATGTCCATCAGACGGGTCGGGAAGGGGTGCTGGTCGGCGGTCATCCCGCGCTCCCCGGGCTGGAGTGCCACAGTTTGCGGCCGGTGGCGGCCTGGTCGCCCGCGGGCCGGAGGTCGGCCCAGGGGTGCATGGCGTAGCCGGTGGGCATCTCGATGCGGCGGCCGGAGTCCGCTTCGGCCGCCTCCGGGCCCGCCCCGGCCAGTTCGGCGGCGACCGCCCCGAGGCCGCCCTCCTTCCTGAGCCGAGCCAGTTCGGCGAGGTTCCACACGGCCGAGCCGACGATGCTGAGGCTGCGCGGGCCGCGCCGCTGGACCACGCCACGCACGAGCAGCAGCCAGGAGTGGAAGACGGTGTGCGCGCACGCCGCGTGGCTGTCGTCGAAGAAGGCGCAGTCGACCAGCCCCGTACCGTCGTCGAGCGTGGTGAAGATGACCCGGCGCCCGGAGCGGATCGGCGGGGTCTGGGTGGCGGCCTTGGCACCGGCGACGAGCACGACCTCTCCGTGCGGCGCGTCGCGCAGCCGCTTCGCGGGGATCGCGCCCAGCTCCTCCAGGAAGTCCCGGTGGTCGCCCATCAGATGGCGGGAGACGTCCATGCCGAGGATGCCGAGCTCGGCGCCGAGGCGTTCGTCCGCGTCGAGGTCGGGGAGTCCGGCGGGGGCGGCGGGACCGGTTTCGGCCAGCGGAAGCTGGCCCTCCGCGTTGTGCCGGGCGGCGGCGCCCCGCTGCTGCCGGTGCAGTTCGGCGATCTGCAGCAGCAGATCGCGGCGGCTCGTGCCGAACGCGTCCAACGCGCCGACCTGGGCCAGCCGTTCGGCGACCGGCCGCCCGGGGTGGGCGCGCAGCCACAGATCCTGGAGCGAGGAGTACGGCTGTCCGGCCGCGATCCGCTCGGTCTCGGCCTCGCTGATGCCATGGACGTCGCTCAGCGCCAGCCGGATACCGGCGTCCACTTTATGACGGCTATCCCGTTCATTACGGCTGTCACGAGAATCACCAGACGTCAGTTCGATTCGATAGGCGGCCCCCGACCGGTTCACATCCAGCGGCAGGATCGGCACCCCGCGCCGCCGCGCGTCCGCCAGCAGCAGCCGCTTCGGATACATCCCGGGGTCATGGGTGAGCAGCCCGGCGTAGAAGGCGGCCGGATGGTGCGCCTTGAGCCAGGCGGACTGATACGTCGGGACCGCGAAGGCGACGGCATGCGCCTTGCAGAAGCCGTACGAGCCGAACGCCTCGACGATCTCCCAGGTGCGCGTCAGCACCTCCGGCGCGTAGCCCCGCTTCTCCGCCTCCGCGTGGAACCAGGCCCGCACCCGCCCCTGCCGCTCGGGGTCGGACAGGGCGCGCCGCGCCTCGTCGGCGAGGTCCCGTTCACATCCGGTCATGATCGACACGATCTTGATGATCTGCTCATGGAAGACCACGACCCCGTATGTCTCGCGCAGCGCGTCCTCCAGATCCGGATGCGGATAGCGCGGGGGCTTGCGGCCGTGCCGGGCATCGATGAAGGGCCGGACCATGTCGGCGGCGACCGGACCGGGCCGGAAAAGCGATATGTCGACCACGAGATCGTGGAAGGAGGTGGGCTGCAGCCGGCCGAGGAGATCGCGCTGGCCGGGCGATTCGATCTGGAAGCAGCCGAGGGTCTCGGTGGAGCGGATCAGGTCGTAGGTGGCCGAATCGCCGGGCCGCACCTGTTCGGGGTCGTCGATGTCCACGACACGCCCGGTGGCCCGCCGGATCTCCGCGACCGCGTGCGCCATCGCGGACTGCATCCGCACCCCGAGGACATCCAGCTTGAGCAGTCCGAGCTCCTCCACGTCGTCCTTGTCGAACTGCGACATGGGGAAGCCCTCGCCGCTGGTCGGCACGATGGGCGTACGGGCCAGCAGCCCGGCGTCCGAGAGCAGCACCCCGCAGGGGTGCATGGCGATGCCACGGGGCAGCCCGTCGAGCGCCTCGACCAGCTCCCAGAACCTGCCGAAACGTTCCTGCTGGGCGGTCGCCTCCCGTAGCTCCCGCAGCTCGGGCAGTTCCGCGAGCGCCGCGCGGGCATCGCGGGCGCGGATGTGCGGGAAGGACTTGGCGAGCCGGTCCACCTCGGCCGGGTCCATGCCGAGCGCCGCGCCCACGTCCCGTACGGCGTGGCGCACCCGGTAGGTCTCGGGCATCGAGACGGTCGCGACCCGCTCCGCCCCGAACCGCTCGAAGATCGCGCGATAGACGTCGAGCCGGCGCGCCGACTCCACATCGATGTCGATATCGGGCAGCGCGGCCCGCCGCACCGACAGGAAGCGCTCCATCAGCAGGCCGTTGGCCACGGGGTCGGCATGGGCGATGCCCAGCAGATGGTTGACGAACGATCCGGCGCCGGAGCCCCGGGCGGCCACCCGGATGCCCAGCTCCCGGGTGTCGTCGACGACCTGCGCGACGGTGAGGAAGTACGAGGCGAAGCCGAGCCGTTCGATGGTGCGCAGCTCGTCCTCCAGCCGCTCCCAGCGCACCCGGTCGCGGTCGTACCCCCGCAGCACCATGGCGGCGGCGCAGCGCGATCGCAGCACCCGCTCGGCGCTCCGCCGCCCGGCCCCGACCAGCCGGGGCTCGGGGAAGTGGACGCTGCCCAGGCCGATGTGGTCCTCGGGGTCGACCAGACACCCGGCGGCGGTGCGCCGGGTCTCCTCCAGCAGCCGGTGCGCGGCGTCCCGCCGCATCCCGGCCGCCTCCACGATCCGCTCGGCCGCCTTCGCCATGTCCCGGGGACCCTTGAGCCAGCGCTCACCGCTGTCGAGCGCCCCGGGGGTGCGCGGGTCGATGGGGACGAGCCGGCGGGCCGCGTCCAGGACGTCGGCGACCGGCCCCTCCCCCGGATCGGCGTAGCGCACGGCGTTGCTCAGCACGGCCGGGACGCCCTGCTCGGCGGCGAAGCCGACGGTGCGGGCGGCGAGCCGCAGCGAGCCCGGGCCGGTGCCGGTGCGGCCGTGCCATACGGCCTCCAGCCGCAGCGCGTCGCCGAAGAGTTCACGCCAGGGGGCGATCAGCCGGGCGGCCCGGTCGGGGCGCCCGGCGGCCAGGGCCCGGCCGACGTCGGAGTCCGGGCCGAGCAGCACGGTCAGCGGGGCGAGCGCGCCGGGGTCGCTCACCAGATCGCGCCAGTGCAGCAGGGGCGGTCCGGCGCCGTTCGTCCGGGCGGTTCCGGGGTGGGCGAGCCCCGCGTGGGCGGCGGAGACCAGCCCGCACAGCGCGGCCCAGCCCGGCGCGCCGTCCCGGGCGAGGAAGACCACCCGGGGCGCGGACTCGTCGATGAACGCCCCGCCGCGCACCGGCGTACGGCGCCGGGCGGTGCGCCCCGGCTCCGGAGCCTCCTCCCGTACGGCGAGGTCCACCCCGAACAGCGGCCGCACCCCCGCGCGCTCACACGCCCGGGCGAACCGCACCGCTCCGGCGAGGCTGTCGCGGTCGGTCAGCGCGATCGCGTCCATGCCGCGCTCGGCGGCACGCTGCGCCAGCCGCTCCGGGTGCGCGGCCCCGTACCGCATGGAGAACCCGGACGCGGTGTGCAGATGCGTGAAGCCTGGCATCCGCACCTCCCGCTGCTCACACCCCCTGACCGACCCTGCATGTCCCACGCCCCACCATAACCCCATTCTCGAACACACGTGCGAGTCGGTTTCGATGACACTTCCCTCTCCACCATAAGCACCCAAAGCACCCTTTAATCCTGCGTGTCGCCTTGCGAACGCGGCACGCGGAAGCCCGTGGGTCGAATCAGTAGGCGGGCCACCGGCCCATGCGTATGCTGATCACCATGACGGAGGGATCCCTGCTCGATCTGCTACGGGAGCAGCGCACCGGCGCGCTCGTCACCCTCAAGCGGGACGGACGGCCACAGCTGTCCAATGTCGCCTTCACCTATGACCCCGCGACGCGCCTCATCCGGATCTCCGTCACCGATGACCGCGCCAAGACCCGCAATCTGCGCCGCGATCCGCGCGCGAGCTTCTACGTCACCAGCGGGGACCACTACTCCTATCTGGTGGCCGAGGGCGATGCCGAGCTGACGCCGGTCGCCACCGATCCCCATGACGCCACCGCCGATGAGCTGGTGGAGGTCTACCGCGCGATCCAGGGCGAGCATCCGGACTGGGAGGAGTTCCGCACGGCGATGGTGGCCGAGCGGCGGCTGGTGGTGCGGTTGCGCGCGGAGCGCGGTTACGGCTGGGGGAGCCGGACCGGACCCCTGAGCGGAGAGCTGGGCCAGGGCGACTAGGAAGCCGCGGATTCCGGGCTCCGACCCCACTCCCGCCGGTCGGCTTGCCCTGGCAGGTTCTCGCTCTAGCGTGGTACGCGACAGCCCTCACCCAGAGGCATCACGAACATCACTCGATCTCGCTCACCTGAGCGCCCTTGAATCGATTTGAGCGCCTCGGCCACCTCGCTGAGCACGCCATCCGCAGGAGCGCGAGACGGCGGACGGGGTCCCTCGAGGGGCGCAATGCGCGTGGCGCCGCGCACCCGGTCGCCACGCGGCGTTCCGCGCCCGGACATCCACCGCACGCGACAATAAGCCACCGAACGACTACTTGTAGCGACCGGAAGTGCTCGATCGACGTGCGTTCCTGACGCGCACCGCGTAGAACTCCGTCCGGTATCTGCAACGACGAGCAAGGGAGTGTTCGAAATGCGGAAGACTACTGGGGCGATCGGGCTGGGAGCCGCACTGGCCGTGAGCGCCGTGCTGGGGATCGGCACGAGCGGTGCGGCGCACGCCGCGCCCGCCAAGCCGCAGAGCCTGTATCCGCCGTCCGCGCTGGTCCTGACCGTCGGCTGGGGGGCCGACGCG
>NZ_JAAAYH010000302.1:0-11270 GCF_018035285.1 Streptomyces sp. MK37H
ACAGGGCCGCGCGCGGCGGAGCCGCTCAGCGCGTGGAGAACGAGTGCACCGTCGTCGACCGGTATGTCTGCCCCGGCCGCAGCACCGTCGAGGGGAACGACGGCTGGTTCGGCGAGTCCGGGAAGTGCTGGGTCTCCAGGGCGAAGGCGTCGCCCTGCCGGTAGACCCGCCCCGACGTGCCCGCGAACGTGCCGGTCAGGAAGTTGCCGGTGTAGAACTGCACACCGGGCTCGGTCGTGGCGATCCGCATCACCCGGCCGGACTCCGGCTCGGTCACCGTCAGGAAGTGCTCCGGACGGCTGGTGATGCCCTTGTCCAGCACGAAGTTGTGGTCGATCCCTTGCCCGTAGAGCACCTGCTGGTGCGCCTCCCGGATGTCCCGGCCGATCTCCTTGGCGCGGCGGAAGTCGAACGGGGTCCCGGCCACCCGGGCGAGCTCGCCGGTGGGGATGAGGGTCTTGTCGACCGGGGTGTAGCGGCTGGCGGCGATCTCCAGCCGGTGGTCGTAGATGGAGCCGCTGCCCTCCCCGGCCAGGTTGTAGTACGTGTGATTGGTGAGGTTCACGACCGTCGCCTTGTCGGTCGTGGCCTCGTAGTCGATGCGGAAGTCGCCCGCCGCCGTGAGCGTGTAGTCCACGCGCACGGTGAGCGTGCCGGGGTAGCCCATCTCGCCGTCGGGGCTCACCCGGCGCAGGGTGAGTCCCACGTCCGCGCCCTTGCGGAACGGCTCCACGGACCAGACGTGCTTGTCGAAGCCCTTGTCGCCGCCGTGCAGGCTGTTCGGCCCGTCGTTGATCGGCAGCTGGTACTTCTTGCCGTCCAGTGTGAAGGTGCCGCGTGCGATGCGGTTGCCGTAGCGGCCGATGAGCGCGCCGAAGTACGGGCTGTCCGTCACATAGGAGTCCAGGTCGTCGAAGCCGAGCGACACATTGGCGCGGCGGCCGTGGCGGTCGGGGATCTCCAGGGCCTGCACGATGCCGCCGTAGCTGAGCACGCGCAGCCGGGTGCGGGCGTTCTCGATCGTCCAGCGGTCGACCCGCGTGCCGTCCGCGAGCGTGCCGAAGTGCTCCTTCACCGCGCCTCCCTTGCCCGCGGAGTCCCCTCCGCCCACGGCGCTCTCCTGGCCCACCGCTCCTCCTCCGCCGGCTCCGTGGGCGGTGCCGGTCGTGGCGGCCGAGGCCGCCAGTCCGGCCGCCGCCGCCGTGATCACTGTGCGTCTGCTCGTGGTCATATGCGGCTCCAAAAGGCTAGATCCATGAGGGACAGCTGATGGGTTACGACCCGACCTTGCGCTTGTTCCAGACATCGAAGCCGACCGCGGCCAGCAGCACCAGACCCTTGATCACCTGCTGGTAGTCGGTACCGATGCCGACCAGCGACATACCGTTGTTGAGCACGCCGAGCACCAGACCACCGATGATCGCGCCGAGCACCGTGCCCACACCGCCGCTGGCCGAGGCGCCGCCGATGAACGCGGCGGCGATGGCCTCGAGCTCGAAGTTGAGGCCCGCACTGGGGGTGGCGGAGCCCAGCCGGGCGGCGAAGACCAGACCGGCGAGGGCGGCCAGCACACCCATGTTGACGAAGACCAGGAAGGTGACGCGCTTGTCCCGGACACCCGACAGCTTGGCCGCCGGCTGGTTGCCGCCGAGGGCGTACACATGCCGCCCCACCACGGTGTTGCGCATCACAAAGCTGAACAGGACGAAGAGCACGGCCAGGATCAGCAGTCCGTACGGCGCCCCGTGCCAGCTGGACAGCGTCATGGTGAACGCCATCACCGCGGCCACGATCGCGGCGCACTTGACGAAGAACAGCCCCAGCGGCACCACGTCCAGCTCATAGGCCGTCCGCTGCTGCCGGGCGCGCCACTCCTGCCAGACGGCGGCGGCGCAGACGACGAGGCCGATCACCATCGTGGGGTTGTGGTACTGGGTGTACGGGCCCATCTCCGGGATGAAGCCGGTGCTCATCTTCTCGAAGCCGTCGGGGAACGGCGACAGGGACTGACCGTCCAGCAGGATCTGGGTGCCGCCGCGGAAGGCCAGCATTCCGGCCAGGGTGACGATGAAGGACGGAATGCCTATGTAGGCGATCCAAAAGCCCTGCCAGGCCCCGGCCACCGCGCCGAGCAGCAGACAGAGGACGACCGCGAGGCCCCACGGCATATCGTGTTTGATCATCATGACGCCGGCGGCCGCGCCGATGAAGGCGACCAGTGAGCCGACCGACAGATCGATATGCCCCGCGATGATCACGATCATCATGCCGATCGCGAGGATGAGGATATAGCCGTTCTGCTGCACCAGGTTGGTGACGTTCAGCGGCCGCAGCAGGATGTCGTCCGACCAGATCTGGAAGATGACGATGATCAGGGCGAGCGCGACCAGCATTCCGTACTGCCGCATATTGGCCCGCAGACCCTGCAGCAGCAGCGTCCCGACGCTGGGCGGGCCCTCGGCCGGCGGTGGGGCCGGGCTCTCGGTCTTCTGGGTGGCCGTGCTCATCCTTCGTCTCCTCTGTCCCTCGTCATGTGGCGCATCAGAACTTCCTGCGTCGCCTCGGCCCGGGGAACCTCCCCGGTCAGCCGCCCGGCCGCCATCGTGTAGATCCGGTCGCACATCCCCAGCAGCTCGCCCAGCTCGGAGGAGATGAAGATGACGGCCTTGCCCTGGGCCGCCAGATCGTTGATGACCGTGTAGATCTCGTACTTGGCCCCGACGTCGATGCCACGGGTGGGCTCGTCGAGGATGAGCACTTCGGGACCCGCGAAGATCCACTTGCTGAGGACGACCTTCTGCTGGTTGCCGCCGCTGAGCCGGCCGACCCGCTCGAAGACCGTGGGCGCCTTGATGTTCATGGTGGTGCGGAACCGCTCGGCGACCCGTGACTCCTCGTGCTCGTTGACCACGCCGCGGCGCGCCACCTTGGTCAGCGAGGAGAGCGAGACATTGCGGCTGATGGTGTCCTCGAGGTTGAGGCCGTAAGTCTTGCGGTCCTCGGTGACATACGCGATGCCGTGGTCGATCGCCTCGGGCACGGTGCGGGTACGGACCTCCTGGCCGTCCCGGAACACCCGGCCGCCCGTATAGCGCCCGTACGCACGCCCGAAGACGCTCATGGCGAGCTCGGTGCGGCCCGCGCCCATCAGCCCGGCGATGCCGACGATCTCCCCGCGCCGTACGTTCAGCGACACCCCGTCCACGACCTTGCGCTGCTGGTCGATGGGGTGGTGGACGGTCCAGTCCTCGACGGCCAGGGCCACCTCGGAGGCGTCCTCGCCCTCGTACGGGGTGCGGTCGGGGAAGCGGTGGTCGAGGTCGCGGCCGACCATGCCGCGGATGATGCGGTCCTCGGAGATCTCGGCGTCGGCCTCGGGAGTCTCCCGGACGGTCAGAGTTTCGATGGTCTGGCCGTCGCGCAGGATGGTGACGGAGTCGGCGACCCGGCGGATCTCATTGAGCTTGTGGGAGATCAGGATGCAGGAAATGCCCTGCGCCTTGAATTCCAGCAGCAGATCCAGGAGCTTTCCGCTGTCCTCGTCGTTGAGCGCCGCGGTCGGCTCGTCCAGGATGAGCAGCTTCACCTCCTTGGAGAGCGCCTTGGCGATTTCCACCAGCTGCTGTTTGCCCACGCCGATATCGGTGACGCGGGTCTGCGGCGAATCCGTCAGACCGACCCGCTTGAGCAGCGCGGTGGCGTGTCTGAGGGTTTCGTTCCAGCTGATCAGGCCGCGCCGGGAGTGCTCATTGCCGAGGAAGATGTTCTCGGCGATGGACAGATAGGGGATCAGCGCCAGTTCCTGATGGATGATGACGATGCCGCGCTGCTCGCTCGCGCGGATGTCCTTGAAGGCGCACGCCTCGCCGTCGAAGAGGATCTCGCCCTCGTAGCTGCCGTGCGGATGGACCCCGCTGACCACCTTCATCAGGGTGGACTTTCCCGCGCCGTTCTCCCCGCAGAGGGCGTGGATCTCGCCCTGGCGGACACGGAGATTGACGTTGGAGAGCGCCTTGACACCGGGGAACGTCTTGGTGATGGAACGCAATTCGAGAATGGTGCTCATAACCCGGTACCGCCCTACTTCAGCTGCGACGCGGTGTAGTAACCCTGGTCGACCAGCACCTGGGTGTTGGACTTGTCGACGCTGACCGGGTTGAGCAGGAAGGTCGGCACGACCTTTTCACCGTTGTCGTACGACTTGGTGTCGCTGACCGGGGGCTTGCCGCCCGTCAGCTCCGCCTTCGCCATCGCCACGGTGGCCTTCGCCAGCTTGCGGGTGTCCTTGTAGATCGTCTGCCGCTGCTGGCCCCGGATGATGGACTTCACGGAGGCGAGCTCGGCGTCCTGCCCGGTCACCACCGGGTACGGCTTGGACTTGGTGCCGTAGCCGACGCCCTTGAGCGCCGAGAGGATGCCGATGGACATGCCGTCGTACGGCGACAGCACTGCGTCGACATCGCGGCTGCTGTACGCCTTGTTGAGCAGGTCCTCCATGCGGTCCTGGGCGGCGCTGCCGCTCCACTTCTCGGTGTAGAGCTGGTTGAGGCTGGTCTGCTTGGAGCGGACGACCAGCTCGCCCTTGTCCATGTACGGCTTCAGCACGCTCATCGCGCCGTTGAAGAAGTACTTGGTGTTGTTGTCGTCCGAGGACCCGGCGAACAGCTCGATGGAGAACGGGCCCTTGCGGCCCTTGGACAGCCCCAGCTTGTCGGCGATGTACTGGCCCTGGAGCCTGCCCACCTTCTCGTTGTCGAAGGTCGCGTAGTAGTCGACGTTCTTGGTGCCCAGGAGCAGCCGGTCGTAGGAGATCACCGGGATGTTGGCCTCATGGGCCTGCTTCAGGACGTCGGAGAGGGCCCCGCCGTTGATCGGCGCGATCACCAGCAGCCGATGGCCCTTGGTGATCATGTTCTCGACCTGGGACACCTGGGTGCGGACGTCGTCCTCGCCGTACTGCAGGTCCGTCTTGTAGCCCGCGGCCTGGAACTGCTTGGCCATGTTCCGGCCGTCGGCGATCCACCGCTCGGAGGACTTCGTCGGCATCGCGATGCCGATCGTGCCTCCCTTTTCCTTGCTCTTGTACCGGCTGCCGCCGACCGCTTCCTGGCCACAGGCCGTGGCGGTCAGCGAGAGCGCGAGGAGGCCGGCGCCTATCGCCGCGGCTCGTGCTCCTCTTACCGTGCGCATGGTGTTGGGGTCCTTCCCTGGGGCGTCGTTGCTTCAGGAACTGGGGAGGTCCGCGTCGGCGGTGAAACGCCGCAGCGGACCCGGCAGCCGGGAGCCGAGCGGGGACATTCCGCCGTCCGCGCCCAGCCGGGTGAGCAGGTCGAGCACGAGCCGCCCACGGCGCACCCGCTCACGGGCGCCGGCCAGCGCCACGTCGCGCAGCTGGGCGCCGTACGGGTAGATCCCCGGGGATTTGCTGAGCCCGAACTTCAGATAGATGGGGGCACCGCGCCGGATCAGCTCCGCCGCGTCATAGAGCCGCACATAGCCGCCGAGGTCGTCCGGGGCCTCGACATAGAAGTCCATCGGGGCGCGGGAGACCCGGCGGATCTCGGTGAGGTGCTCCAGCGTCAGGTCCGACGGGATGTTGATGGAGTCGGCCCCGAGCTGCTCGTACACCGCGAACGAGGCCGGGTTGACCGGGCCGACCAGCGCGGACAGCTTGAAGGTGGTGTCCGCCGGCAGCTCGCCGCGCGCCCGCAACTGGTTCAGCAGCCACAGCACGCCCTCGTCGGCCACCAGCAGACACTTCACGCCCAGCGAGACCGCGCGCAGCGCGTCCTCCACACAACCGGCCACCGCGTCATGGCCACGGGCGCGCAGCCCCCCGCCGCCGGAGTCGGAGCGGGTGGCGGCGCCGATGTCCCAGGTGCCGCGGGGGCCGGTGAACAGGCACAGCTCGGCGTTCCGTTCGGCGCAGGACTCCACCATCTCGGTGATCTCGGCATCGGTGAGCATCCAGACGCCGCTGCCCTGGCTGATCCGGTGGATCGGCACATCCAGCCGCCCGGCCTCCTTGAACACGGTGGCCAGTGCCTCCGGGCCCTCGACGGAGGGGATCTCGGTGCGCCAGGTGCCGCCGTCGGGGAAGGTGTGCGCGGAGGCGTCGGCGGGGTCGGGGGCGGGCGTGGCGTGGCCGAGCGACGCGAGGGCCGCGTCGGCGGGGCGGCGGGGGCCGGAAGAGGCGGGTGAGGCGGCGGTCACGGTGCTCCCTGTGGAGTGATGGCCGGTGGTTCGGCGTCCGGCTGGTGCTGCCCAGGACATCGTTGTCCGGGTGGGGCTGGGGTGATGACTAGAGACGGTCCGGAGGACTGGTGGGACGACTGGAGTCGGGCCCGAAAGGCTGGTGGGACGACTGGAGCCGGGAGCGGGAGGCTTGACACGGCGAGGTTTGGCACGGCGAGCTTTGGCACAGCGAGGTCTCACCCATGCGCTAGTCGAGGCCCTGCGGGCGCAGCAGCACCTTGCCGACGGCCGGATCGCCGCTGCCGACCAGCTCGATCGCGGAGGCGAAGTCGGTCAGCGGCAGCTCATGGGTGATCAGCGGCCGCAGGCTCAGCAGCCCCGCGTCGAAGACCCGTACGGTGTGCGACCAGGCGGCGGGCGGGGCCCCGAAGACGGTCTGCACCTCGATCTGGCGGACCACCAGATCGGTGGGGTCAAGACCCTCCGCGCCCGCCGCCGGGATGCCGGTGAGCACCAGCCGGCCGCCCCGGCGCAGCAGGGAGGCGGAGGTACGGGCGGCGGAGGCCGATCCGGCGGTCTCGATCACCACGTCATAGCCCGAGAGCTGGTCGGACAGCTGGTCCCGGGTGCGGAACTCGGTGCCGCCGAAGGACAGCGACAGCTGCTCCCGGTCCGGGCGGGTGCCCACCACCAGCAGCCGCGCGGGGGAGACGGCGGCGAGGAACTGCACGGCGATCATGCCGAGCGTGCCGGTGCCGACCACCGCGACCCGCTCACCGGGCTGGGCCCGGGCCTTGAGCGCGGCGGCGGCGATGCAGGCGGCGGGCTCAAGCAGCGCGGCCGCGCCCAGGTCGGCGCCGTCGGACAGCGGGTGCAGCAGCCGGGCCGGCAGGGCCAGGGTGTCGGCCATCGCCCCGGGCTGGGTGAAGCCGGTCTCCTCGTACCCGGCCGTGCACAAGGTGGTGTCCCCGGCGTGACAGCGGTCGCACACCTGGCAGTTGCGGAATCCCTCGCCGACGACCTTGCGGCCGAGGAGCGCCTCCGGGACGCCCGCGCCGACCGCCTCGACCGTCCCGGACCACTCATGGCCGGGGATGACCGGGTAGCGGACGTACCCCTCGGGCCGGTTGCCCTGGTACAGCTCGCGGTCGCTGCCGCAGATCCCGGAGGCGTGCACCCGCACCCGTGCGTCACCGGGGCCGGGTTCGGCGATCGCCCGGCTCTCCAGCCGGTGGCTGCCGGGCTTGTCGAGTACCAGGACGTCTTCCGTGCGGCTCATATGCATCGGCTCCCCTCGGCACCGTGCGTCTCGAGCCCGTTCGGACGTCGGCCCTTCGGCCCCTGAGCGAGGCGCGTGCCGACTGGACGAAGCCGGGCGGCCGCGGCGACGGGCGGCCGTATCTCGACGACGGCGCGACGTTCCACGGCGCTCATTCGCCTCGCCCCCCGGAGGGATTGCGCTTCTCCCAGCCCTCGGCCCATAGGTCGAAGCGGGCCTGCTGCTGGGGGAATTCGGCCGCCGCGTCGGTGTCCAGCTCCACGCCGAGACCGGGCTCGTGGGAGAGCTGGAAGTAGCCGTCCACGACCTGCGGGGCGCCCTTGACCACCTTCTTGATCTCCGCGTCGGCGAAGTCGTTGAAGTGCTCAAGGATCTTGAAGTTCGGGGTGCAGCCCGCGAGCTGCAGCGACGCGGCGGTCAGCACCGAGCCGCCCACGTTGTGCGGGGCGATCAGCACATAGTGGGTCTCGGCCGTGGCGGCCAGCTTGCGCGCCTCGCCGATGCCGCCGATGTGGCCGACGTCGGGCTGGATGATGTCGGTGGCCTGCGACTCGAAGAGCTCACGGAACTCGATCCGGTCGTGGATGCGCTCGCCCGTGGCGATCGGCAGCCGCGTCTTCTCCGCGACCTTCGCGAGCGCCTTGAGATTCTCCGGCGGCACCGGCTCCTCCAGCCATGACGGGTGGAACCGCTCCAGCTCGCCCGCGATCCTTACGGCGGTCGCCGGGCTGAACCGCCCGTGCATCTCCACCAGCAGCTCGGTCTCCGGGCCGATCGCGTCCCGTACGGCCTCCACGAGGGAGAGCGAGTGCAGGGTCTCGGCGTGGTCCAGCTCGAAGTGGCCGGTGCCGAACGGGTCCAGCTTCAGCGCCCGGTAGCCGCGCTCGACCACCGTGGAGGCCGCCTTGTGGAACGCCTCGGGCGTGCGCTCCACGGTGTACCAGCCGTTGGCGTACGCCTTGACCCGGTCCGTCACCTTTCCGCCGAGCAGCTGCCAGACGGGCACCCCGAGCGCCTTGCCCTTGATGTCCCAGCAGGCCATCTCCACACAGGCGATGCCGGACATCACGATCTCGCCCGCCCGGCCGTAGTCGCCGTACTTCATCCGCCGGACCAGGTCCTCCACCGCGAACGGGTCCGACCCGGCGAGGTGATTGGTCTCGGCCTCGCGCAGATAGCCCAGCAGCGCATCGGTCCGCCCGAGCATGCGGGTCTCGCCGACGCCGGTGATCCCCTCGTCCGTATGGACCTGCACATAGGTGAGATTGCGCCAGGGGGTGCCGACGACATGCGTACTGATACCGGTGATGCGCACAGCAATCGACCCTTCGCGATGTTCGATATTTCGTCACACGTTCGAAATCTTGACGTGACGGTAGTAAGCGCCCGTCAGGGGTGTCAATGGTTGTGCGTCGAATGACGTTCGAACGTGACAACCCATCATGACCGATCAAGAACCATCATGACCGATCATCTCGCAGGACAACATGGCTATCGGGATGTTCGTTGCGACGCCCGCACTACCCGCCGCCGCGCTGCGCCTTCACCAGGACCTCGCCCGCCGTCGTCCGGTCGTACAGAACCGATCGCCCCGCCCGGCGCCTGCGGACCAGATGGGCCTCGCGCAGGACGCGCAGATGGCGGCCGATCGAGCCCAGGGTCTGGCCGGTCAGGGCCACCAGGTGGGTGGTGCTCTTCGGGGTGTCGAGGAGGAGCAGGACGCTCGCGCGGGCCGGGCCGAGCAGGCGGGCGAGGGGGTCGGCGGCCGGTCGCGGGTCGGGCGCGGCGAGGGCACCGGCGCAGGGATAGATCACGGCGTAGCGGTGCGGCGCGTCCCAGGAGACCCATCCGGTGACGGGGGTGACGGGGACGAAGAGCAGCTGGGCGCCGTGGACCGCGCGGGGCGGGTTGTCGTGGGCGTTGATCTGCAGCCGGCTGCCGCCCAGCCATCGCATCCCCGGGCGCATGCCGTCCAGGACGGCCGCCCAGCCGCCCTGGCTCACCTGCCCGGTGCGCGCCACCACATCGGCCTCGATGATCCGGCGGCGGCGCGGCCAAGTGGGCCGTACGGCTTCCGTCCACACCCACTCCAGCAGTTCCGCGAGGAGCCCCGGCAGATCGTCGCGGCGCAGCGCGGGCGGGAGCGGGGAGCGGCCCAGGGAGACCGTGAGGTCGGAGCGGGCGGCGGCGGAGGCCGTCGTACGGATCCGGGCCAGCTCCTCCTCGAAGGACGGCTCGCCCTCGCCGGGCGGCGCCTGGGTGAGGAAGTCCGCGAGCCAGGTCCGGCCCAGGGCCGCCCGGACGAGCAGCGCGGTCACCGGGTCGTCGGCCAACCGCGCCCGGTAGGCGGGCAGATGGGCCTCGAGCCAGGCTCGCTCGCCCGGGTGCGCGGCGCTCACCCGCTCCAGGGTGATCAGGGCCGCGGTGGTCTCGGCCAGGGCGGAGAGGACGAACCGGCCGCCCGCGAGCGTATCCGCGTCCACCAGCCACAGCCCCATCCGGCCCCCCGCCGCCACCCCGTGGTCGCGCGTCGTTTCGCGTCGTTTCGCGTCCGTGCGAAACATTAACGCCGACGCGCGGCGACTCCCGAGTCTGAAGGCCATGCGCACCTTTTCGGAAGTGTTCCGGGTCCCGGAGTTCACCCCGCTGTTCCTGGTCTCCGCCACACAGGTGGCCGCCTCGACGGCGAGCGGCCTCGCCCTCGGCACCCTGGTCTACGCCGCGACCGGCTCACCGCTGCTCTCCGCGCTCAGCATGTTCGGCCCCTCGCTCGCCCAGGTGGCGGGCGCGCTGGCGCTGCTGTCGGCGGCCGACCGGCTGCCGCCGCGCGCCGCGCTGTCCGGGCTGTCGGCGCTCTTCGCCCTGGGGACCGCCGCGTTGGCCCTCCCCGGGCTGCCCGTGGCGGCCGTCCTCGCCATCGTGTTCGGGCTGGGCGCGGCGGCCTCCCTCGGCGGCGCCGTCCGCTACGGGCTGCTCACCGAGATCCTGCCCAAGGACGGCTATCCGCTGGGCCGTTCGGTGCTCAACATGTCGGGCGGCACCATGCAGATCGGCGGATACGCGGCCGGTGGCCTCCTCGTGACCGCCCTGTCGGCGCGCGGCACCCTGCTCACCGCCGCCGCGCTGTATGTGCTGGCCGGAGCCACCGCCCGGTTCGGCCTGAGCGGGCGTCCGGCGCGGGCCGAAGGGCGGCCCTCGATCGCCGAGACCTGGCGGGTCAACGCGCGGCTGTGGTCCTCCGCCCCCCCGCCGCCATGTCTACTACGCGCTCTGGGTGCCCAACGGGCTGATCGTCGGCTGTGAGTCCCTCTTCGTGCCCTACGCGCCCCGGCACGCCGGGCTGCTCTTCGCCGTCGGCTCCCTCGGCATGCTGATGGGGGACCTCCTCACCGGACGGCTGCTGCCGCCGCACCGGCGGGAGCGGCTCGCGGCGCCCCTGCGGCTGCTGCTCGCCGGGCCGTATCTGGTCTTCGCCCTGCACCCGCCGCTGCCGCTCGCGCTGGCCGCCGTCGCCCTCGCCTCGATCGGCTTCTCGGCCACGCTGCCGCTCCAGCAGCGGCTGATGGCCCTGACACCGGACGGGATGAGCGGCCAGGCCCTGGGCCTGCACTCCTCCGGCATGCTCACCATGCAGGGCGTGTCCGCCGCTCTCGCGGGCGCGCTGGCCCAGCCCTCCTCACCGGCCGTGGCGATGGCCACGCTGGCGGCGGTCTCCGTGGCCGTCACCCTGGCCCTGGCCCCGGGGCTGCGGGGCGATCCCGGGGCACGTCGGCCTCACGTGGCCGCGTCGGAGGGG
>NZ_JAAAYH010000303.1:0-11256 GCF_018035285.1 Streptomyces sp. MK37H
GAGTTGGCTTTCAGTGACCGAAGCCGAACGAACCCGCCCCGCCCACCTTCGCGCGCAGGCGCTTGCCCTTCTCCGTGGCCTGGGCGTTGAGTTCGTCCTGGAACTCGCGCATCCGGGCCTGGAGTCCGGCGTCGTGGGCGGCGAGGATGCGGGCGGCGAGCAGCCCCGCGTTGCGGGCGCCGCCTACGGAGACCGTGGCCACCGGGACCCCGGCGGGCATCTGGACGATCGACAGCAGGGAGTCCATGCCGTCGAGGTACTTCAGCGGTACGGGCACCCCGATGACCGGAAGGGGGGTGACGGACGCGAGCATGCCCGGGAGGTGGGCGGCGCCGCCCGCGCCCGCGATGATCGCCTTGAGCCCGCGGTCCGCCGCGTTCTCGCCGTAGGCGACCATCTCGCGCGGCATGCGGTGTGCCGAGACGACATCCACCTCGTACGGGACCTCGAACTCGTCGAGGGCCTTGGCCGCTTCTTCCATGACGGGCCAGTCGGAGTCGGAGCCCATGACGATGCCGATCACAGGAGCGCTCATTCGGTGATGGTCCCTCGGAGGTAGTCGGCGGCGTGGCGGCCGCGCTCGCGGACGTCGGCCAGGTCGTCGCCGTAGGTGTTGACGTGGCCGACCTTGCGCCCGGGCTTCACGTCCTTGCCGTACATATGGATCTTGAGCGCCGGGTCGCGGGCCATGCAGTGCAGATAGGCCGTGTACATATCGGGGAAGTCGCCGCCGAGCACGTTGGTCATCACGGTCCACGGGGCACGCGGGCGCGGGTCGCCCAGCGGGAGGTCGAGCACGGCCCGTACGTGGTTGGCGAACTGGGAGGTGACGGCGCCGTCCTGGGTCCAGTGGCCGGAGTTGTGCGGGCGCATCGCCAGCTCGTTGACCAGCAGCCGGCCGTCGCGGGTCTCGAAGAGCTCGACCGCGAGATGGCCGACCACCCCGAGCTCCGCGGCGATCTTCAGCGCCATCTCCTGCGCCTGGCCGGACAGCTCCTCGGAGAGGCCGGGGGCGGGGGCGATCACCGTGTCACAGACCCCGTTCACCTGGATCGACTCCACGACGGGGTAGGCGACGGCCTGGCCGTGCGGGGACCGTACGACATTGGCGGCGAGCTCGCGGGCGAAGTCGACCATCTCCTCGGCGAGGACGGGCACGCCCGCGCGGAACGGCTCGGCCGCCTCCGCCACGCCGCGGACGACCCAGACGCCCTTGCCGTCGTAGCCGCCTCGCACCGTCTTGAGGACGACCGGAAAGCCGTCACCCTCGTCCGCGAATCGCGCTACGTCCTCGGGGTCGGCGACGATGCGGTGGCGGGGGCACGGCACACCGGCCGTACGCAGCCGCTCGCGCATCACACCCTTGTCCTGGGCGTGCAGCAGCGCCTCGACTCCGGGGCGGATGACCACGCCGTCCGCTTCCAGGGCGCGCAGATGCTCGGCGGGGACATGCTCGTGGTCGAAGGTGACCACATCACAGCCCTGTGCGAAAGCACGAAGGGTGTCCAGGTCGCGGTAGTCGCCGATGACGACATCGCTGACCACCTGGGCCGCCGAGTCCTGGGGAGTGTCACTGAGCAGCTTGAACCTGATACCGAGGGGGATGCCCGCCTCATGGGTCATACGGGCGAGCTGGCCGCCGCCGACCATGCCGACTACCGGGAATGTCACCCTCCCAGGGTAACTTCCCCCTTCGACCGGCCCTGACCTGCGTTGGAGGAACCTCCAGATGATCCACCGGGCCCAGCCTCGCGGCCTGAAGGGCGCGGGGCGCGGCCGCTGGTTAGCATGGGGTGATTGAAACGCCGACGGGACGGGGCTGAACGATCACCATGAGTGAACGGAGCACACTCGGTGGGCTGCGTGCCCGGATGGGGCAACTGACCCGCGAGATCGCGAAGTTCGGGGTGGTCGGCGGTGCCGGCGTCTTCGTCAATCTCGCGGTGTTCAACCTGGTGCGCGGGGTCACCGAACTCCCCGTGGTGCGGGCGAGCATCGTGGCCACGGTGGTCGCCACCGGCTTCAACTACCTGGGATACCGGTACTTCACCTACCGGGATCGCGACAAGCAGGGCCGCACCAAGGAGCTCAGCCTCTTTCTGCTGTTCAGCGCTATCGGCCTGATCATCGAGAACGGTGTGCTCTACACCGCCACATATGGCTTCGGGTGGGACAGCTCACTCCAGAGCAATGTGTTCAAGTTCCTCGGCATCGGCCTGGGCACCCTCTTCCGCTTCTGGTCCTACCGGACCTGGGTGTTCCGGACGCTGCCCGCGCGGAAGGCCGTCGAGCGCGCGGAGGCCTTCCTGTCCGAGGCGCCGCCCGCCCAGGCCACCCGGAAGCAGCCGGTCCGGAAGTAAGCGCTCGGCCTACGGGGTGCCCGGCGGACCACGCGGCGGAGCCGCGTATCGATGCCGCGGGAAGGGGTGGGGTGGGGAGCAGCCCGCCACAGACGTCACGAGCCGCCGGACACCCCCTAGGGACGCTCAGGAATCCGAAGGGTCCTCGGCCTCCCGGCTGAGGAAGAGCGCGAACACCGGTGGATGCTGCTGGAGCAGCTCCAGCCGGCCGCCGTCCGCCTCCGCCAGGTCCCGCGCCACGGCGAGCCCCAGCCCCGTGGAGTTCCGTCCGCTGACCGTCCGCTCGAAGACCCGCGCCCCCAGGTCCGGCGACACCCCGGGCCCCTCGTCGGAGACCTCCACCACGGCCTGGTTGCCGGTGACACGGGTACGCAGGGCGACCGTTCCGTCACCGTGCATCAGCGAGTTCTCGATCAGCGTGGCCAGCACCTGGGCGACCGCGCCCGGGGTGCCCACCGCGCGCAGCCCCTTCTTGCCCGAGCGCACGATGGCGCGGCCCTCGCTGCGCGAGGCCGGGCGCCACTCCTCGATCTGCTGCTTGACGACCTCGTCCAGGTCGAAGGCGACCGCGGAGCCGCTGCGCGGATCGCGCGAATTGGTCAGCAGCCGCTGGACGACATCGGTGAGCCGCTCCACCTGGCCCAGCGCGATCGTCGCCTCCTCCTTGACCGTCTCCGGGTCGTCGGTGAGCGTGATCTCCTCCAGCCGCATCGACAGCGCGGTCAGCGGCGTCCGGAGCTGATGGGAGGCGTCGGCGGCCAGCCGCCGCTCGGCGGTGAGCATCCGGGCGATGCGCTCGGCGCTCGCGTCCAGGACATCGGCGACCCGGTCCAGCTCCGGCACCCCGTAGCGCCGGTGGCGCGGCCGGGGGTCCCCGGAGCCCAGCCGCTCGGCGGTCTCCGCGAGATCGGTGAGCGGGGCGGAGAGCCGGTGTGCCTGGCGTACGGCGAGGGCCACCGCGGCGAGCACGGCGAGCAGCGCCACCGCCAGGATGATCAGCATGGTGCGGCCGATCTCACGGCTCACCGTGGAGCGGGACGCCTCGACCCGGACGGCCTCGCCCTGCTCCCCCGGCTCCTCGGCGGAGATGACACTGCCCGTGGGGCGCTTGCCGATCTCCACCGTGCGGTGGTCGGGCATCCTGATCACCGCGTAGCGCCCGGGCTCGATCTGCTCGCGCAGCACCCTGGGGGTGACCCCCTCGCCGCCGAGCAGCCTGCTGTCGACGATGCTGACCAGGCGCACGGCGTCGGAGCTCACGCTCTCCTGGGCGCTGTTCTCGATGGTCCGCGTCTCGACGATGACCAGCGACAGGCCGAAGACCGCGATGACGACGAGCACCACGGCCAGGGTGGAGTTGATCAAGCGACGGCGCATTGCCCTACCGTGTCAGCTCTGGTCAGCTTTTCTCGAATCTGAAGCCGACACCGCGGACGGTGGCGATATAGCGGGGGTTGGCCGCATCGTCACCGAGCTTCTTGCGCAGCCAGGAGATGTGCATGTCGAGGGTCTTGGTGGAGGACCACCAGGTGGTGTCCCACACCTCGCGCATCAGCTGATCGCGGGTGACCACCCGCCCGGCGTCCCGCACCAGGACCCGCAGCAGATCGAACTCCTTGGCGGTCAGCTGCAGCTCCTCGTCGCCCATCCAGGCGCGGTGGGACTCGACATCGATCCGCACCCCATGGGTGGCCGGCTGCTGTTGCTGCGTCTCGACGGCACCGCGCCGCAGCAGCGCCCGGACCCGGGCGAGCAGCTCGGCGAGCCGGAACGGCTTGGTCACGTAGTCGTCGGCGCCGGCGTCCAGGCCGACCACCGTGTCCACCTCGTCCGCGCGGGCCGTGAGCACCAGCACCGGAAAGCCATGGCCCTCCGTACGGAGCCGACGGCAGACCTCGAGCCCGTCCATCCCGGGCAGGCCGAGGTCGAGGACGATCAGATCGACGCCTCCTTGCAGACCGGCGTCGAGCGCGGTGGGTCCGTCCTCACGCACCTCGACCTCGTACCCCTCGCGGCGCAGGGCGCGGGCGAGCGGCTCCGAGATGGATGCGTCATCCTCGGCGAGCAGTACTCGGGTCATGGGGGTGATGGTAGTCCGCTGAGGTCGGAGCACGGGGCGCGTACGGCGCGACGGACGGAGCACGAAAGGTTGCACACCCCGCCCGTGAGCTATCTCTCACCGCATCCAAAGGTGTCAAGAACGTGTCGTATGGTGAAACAACGTCTGCAGCACTCCTCCGGGGCCTTTGGTGGCGACGACGCACCCAAAGGTCTCTGTCATGTCCGGAGCGGGACGAGGTCGGCACAACCGGCCCGGCCGCGCCCGGCCGCTCAGTCGCTCAGCCATCCCCCCACAGGGCGCTGGCCCCGTCGGCAGCGCTCCCTGAGCACACAAGGAAACAACCATGGCGTCCAGCCTGACGAAGGGCGCCACCGCGCAGGGGACCCCTGCCGGCGGCAAAACCTTCTTCGGCCACCCCCGCGGCCTGGCCACTCTCTTCATGATCGAGATGTGGGAGCGGTTCAGCTTCTACGGCATGCGGGCCCTCCTTGTCGTCTATCTGATCTCCGGTGGCCCCGACGCCAAGGACGGCGGGCAGGGCGGCGGACTCGGGATGACCGAGGGCAACGCGGTGGCCATCTACTCGGTGTACCTGGCCATGGTCTATCTGCTGGCCATGCCGGGGGGCTGGTTCGGCGACCGGGTCTGGGGTCCGCGCAAGACGGTGGTGATCGCGTCCGGCGTCGTCATGGCCGGGCATCTGGCGCTCTCCGTCCCCGGCCAGGCGACCTTCTTCGCCGGTCTCGGCCTGGTGGCGCTCGGCTCCGGTCTGATCAAGGCCAATATCTCGACGATGGTGGGCCAGCTCTACGACGGTCCGCAGGACCCGCGCCGGGACGGCGGCTTCACCATCTTCTACATCGGCATCAACCTCGGTGCCTTCGCCGCTCCCCTGGTGATCGGCACTGTCGGCCAGTCGTACAACTGGCACCTCGGCTTCGCGCTCGCCGCCCTCGGCATGGCGCTGGGCCTGGTCCAGTTCCTGATCGGCACCCGCCACCTGAGCGCGGAGAGCAGCGTCGTCCCGACCCCGCTGGCGGCCGAGGAGCGCCGCTCCTGGCTGCGCAAGGCGATGATCTGGCTGATCGTGGCCGCGGTCTTCTACACCGGCGTGGTGCTCAGCGGCAGCTGGACCCTCAACTGGGTGCTGATCCCGATCACCATCCTCGGCCTGATCATCCCGACCGGGGTGCTGATCCGGATCAAGCGCGATCGGGAGCTCTCGGCGGTCGAGCAGACCAAGGTGAGCGGCTACATCTGGTTCTTCGTGGCCGCCGCCGTGTTCTGGATGATCTACGACCAGGGCGGTTCGACGATGTCGGCCTTCGCCGACTCCAAGACCGCGGACACGATCTTCGGGCTGCACTTCCCGTCCTCGTGGTTCCAGTCCGTCAACCCGCTGATGATCATGGCGCTGGCGCCGGTCTTCGCCTGGATGTGGCTGTGGCTGGCGCGGCGTGACCGGGAGCCGAACACCACGCTGAAGTTCGCGATGGCCCTGGTCCTGGTCGGTGCCTCGTTCTTCGTCTTCGTCGTGCCGATGGGGATGGCCGGGGACGGGACCAAGGTCAGCCCGCTGTGGCTGGTGTCGATCTACATGATCCAGACGATGGGTGAGCTGTGCCTGTCGCCGGTCGGCCTGTCGGTGACCACCAAGATGGCACCGGCGAAGTACGCCAGCCAGATGATGGGCGTGTGGTTCCTGGCCGTGACCGCGGGCGACTGCGTCACGGGCCTGCTGTCCATCGCCGGGGTCGACCTGAGCGGGGTCGGGGTGATCGCGCTGGAGGCGACGATGGCGGCGCTCGCGGGCTTCGCGGTCTTCATGTACCGGAGGAAGGTCGTGGCGTTGATGGCCGACGTCCACTGACGTCCGTAAGAGGGTCATGAGGGGCCCGGCGCGGGGAGATCCGCGCCGGGCCCCTCGTCTTTCGTATGGGCTTTCGTATGGGCTTTCGTGTGGGCTTTCGTGTGGGCTTTCGTATGGGCCGGTTCAGCGGGTGGTGCCGCGCAGCTTGCGCCACGGGGTGAGGGTGAAGATGGCCCCGCCGAGCAGCACGGTGGTACCGGCGATCAGGGCGAGCGCCTTCAGCCCGCCGTGGTCACTGGCACCGGTGTCGGCGAGCCCGCCGCTGGTGGCCGAACCACCGCTGCTGCCCGAACCGCCGCCACCGGAGGTGCCGCCGCCGGAGCCGCTGCCGCCGCCGGTCGAGTCACCGCCGGTGGTGCCGCCGGGCTGGCCGGTGGTGTCCAGCTCCAGCGAGACGCCGGGGTCCTTGGACGGGGTGCAGGTGGTGGTCGTACCGAGTGCCTTGACCGTCAGCACCCCGGGGGTGAGCGTCGACTTGCCGCTCGCACCCGGCTTGTAGGTGCCGGTGAGGTCGGGGATCTCGATCGGATCGCCGGACTTGATGGGCTCCTTGTTGGTCGGCCCCGCCACGGCCACGGTGCCCTTGTCCGCACCGCCGACCTTGACGGCCATCGACGGCTTGACCGAATCGGCGGGGATGTCGGCCGGGCTGTCCATCACGGACTTGCCGAACTTCACGGTCAGCTCGAAGTTCCCGCCGCTCTTGGTGGCGTTGATCTGCACCGGGGAGGTGGCGTTCTTGTCGCCGATGGGGGTCTTGCAGGCGTAGGCGGCCTGAACCTCCTTACCGGTGTACGAATCGCCACCGCCGCCCCCGCCACCGGTCGTGCCGCTGGTCGTACCGCCGGTGGTACCGCTCGTGGTGCCACTTGTGGTGCCGCTGGTCGTCCCGCTCGTCGTACCACTGGTGGTGCCGCTCGTGGTACCGCTGGTCGTCCCGCTCGTGGTGCCACTCGTCGTACCGCTCGTCGTGCCGCCCGGACCGCTGCCGCCGTCCGTCACCTTGATGGTCGCGGCGGCCTTGACGTCCTCCTTCGCCGAGCACTTGGTGTCCGTGGGCAGCGGCTTGCTGACGTTGATGTTGTAGCCGCCGGGCGTCAGCGTCACCTCTCCCGCCTTGGTGAGCTTCAGCTTCCCCTTCATGTCGGAGAGCTTCATCTCACCGCCCTTGGGGATCGCCGGGTTCTCCCGCGGCCCCTCCATGGCCAGTTCGCCGGTCTGGGCACCGCCCACCGTGACGGTGCCGGTCGGCAGCACGGTGTTGGCCTCCAGGTCGAGGATGGGCGGGTTCTTGGAGGCGGCCTGCACCGTCTTCCACACCACCTCGACCTCGTCCCCGACCTTCGCCGTCTCCGGTGCCGTCACGGCCACGGTCGTGGTGCCCTCCACCGGGGGCAGACCGGAGATGGGGGGCGGTAAGCACTCGGTCTTGTACGAGACCTCGGCGCCCTCCGCGCTGCCCGCGCCGAGCAGCACGCCCGCACCGCCGAGCAGCAGCGCGACGGCCGCCGCACTCACTCTTGGTCGCATCTCACGTGGTTCCTTTCGGGGTCGGTCGGATCTCCTCGGTCGGTGCGGAAATCTGGTGGTGCGGCCGGGCCTCCGGCGCGGTGTCCGGGGTGAACCAGGGCAGCGCCGGCGGTGCGCCGTCCGCCGCGGCCGGTCCGGACGGCGGCGACGAGGGCGGGAACGGGGGCGGTGGTGGCGCGGTCCGGGCCGTACGGGGCCGCACCTTGTCCACGACGGCCATGCCGATCCGGAAGACCGCCGCCGAGACCACCACGCACAGCAGGACCCAGAAGAGCGTGACGCCCCAGGGCCGTCCCACCGCCCACGGCTGTTCGACGAGCAGCTTGTGGCCGTAGCGCAGTGAGACCAGATAGTCGCCATGGGCCCCGGCGGACAGTTCGACGTCAAGCTTGACTTGCGCCTTCTTCCCCGGCTGGATGGTCCCCCGCCAGCGCTGCTCCTCCCAGGAGGGGGCGAAGACGCCGTGCGAGCTGCCCACCTCGAAGACCGGGTCGCGGGCCGGGGTCGAGCCGAGATTGCCGACGGTGACCACGAGCTGTCGCCTCGGCGGCGCGCCGAACCAGGTCAGCAGCCCGCTGGAGCCGTCGAGCCGGGCCGAGAGCACGCTCAGCCGCTCGCCTCCGGTCCGCTCCTTCGGCAGCGGCGCGACCGGGTGTCCGGCGACCTTGAACGCCACGTCCGCGGCGGCGGCTTCGCCGGTGACGGTCGCTATATGGATGACACAGGGGCAGGATTTGGGCGGCTCGGACACCGGCAGCTTCTTGGTGAAGGTGCCGTCCGCGCCGACGGTGACCGCCCTGCCGTCGCCGTTGGCGCAGGAGTTGGTGCCGCCGATCATGTTCTGCCCGCAGATGAGCAGGGTGAGCAGGGCGCGCGGTCGCCAGTGGGCGCCGGTCACGGTGACCGTGCCGCCCGTGCCCGCCTCGGCCTTGGAGACCTTCGCGGTCGGGACCTCGGCCGCCGCGGCGCCGACCGTAAGGGGCGCGCCGAGGGTGAGGAGGACCAGGGCGAGCACGGTGAGCACGGCGGAGGGCCGGGCCGGGGTGCCTGGGTGTCGGCGTGCGTTCACGTGGTCGCTCCTGCCCCTGTGCGCTGCGGTTGCGGCTGCGGCTGCGGTTCCGACTGCGGCTGCGATCGCGGTGTGCGGTGTCTGCGGCGTCGTCTGCGCAGCAGCCAGACGCCTCCCCCGGCGCCCGCCAAGGCGGTCGCCACCGGTGCGAGCAGCCACCAGGGGACGGCCGTGTAGCCGGCGGTCGCGGTGGCGTGCGCGCCCCCGCCCGCGGTGACGGTGAGCCGTACGTCCACCGAGTCCAGTGCGGGCGGGTCCGGCCAGCTCTCGGTGAGCCGCACCCGTTTGCCCGGCGGCAGCTCGACCGGCAGGGTGCGGGGGGCCCGGCGCAGCACCTGGCCGAAGAGCCCGTCGGCGCGTACGGCCAGCCGGGGGGTGAGCACGGTGTTGCCGCGGTTGACGAGGGCGTAGCGGATGGCCGCCCCGCCGCCGTGGTCCTGGACCGTCACGTCCTCGACGGAGAGGGCGGACAGCCTCGCGCCGCTGATCCGCAGCCGCAGCCGGACCGCGATCTCCCGGCCGCCGGAGGAGACCATGACCGCGCCGGGGTGCTCACCGGGCACCGCGTCGGAGGGGACGGTGACGGTGAAGGGGATGTCGGCGCGGGTGCGGGGCGGCACCGTCACCCGCCGTTCGGCCAGTGCGATCCGGGCGCCTTCGCCGCCGCGCAGCCGGACGGTGCGGGGTTGCTCGCTCCGGTTGGTGACCGAGAGCTTGTCCTCGAGGACGGCGCCGGGCCCGCCTTCGAGGTAGATGTACGGCCGGTCGCCCGCGCCCGGTGCGCCGCCGCCCCCGGCGGCGGGGGCCGCCGACCAGTCGGGCCCGGCGGCGGCCGCCGCGGAGGCCCACGGCACGGGGCTCACCAGGGACGCGGCCAGCAGGACCGGGGCACAGGCGCGGACGGCTCGGCGGACGGCCGGACGTACGGCTGCCCGCACGGCCCGGCGTACGGCTGCCCGCCCGGCCGGACGTACGGCTGCCCGCCCGGCCGGGCGGATGACGGCATGGACCGCTGCACGGATACGCGACGGCATCGGCGGCTCCTCGGCTGCCGCGCGCGTCAGGGGGTGGGACGCTGACGGCGGGTCAGCCAGAGCGCCCCGGCCACTCCGGCGAGCAGCACCGTGCCACCGAGGGTGCCGAGCGCGACGGCGGAGTCCGTCGGTCCGGTCTGCGGCAGCTGGTCGTTGCCGGAGCCGCCCTGCGCGCCGCCGGAGCCGTCCGATCCGCCCGTGCTCGTACCACCCGTACCGCCCGTACTGCCCGAACCGCCGGTGGAGCCGGAGTCTCCGCCGCCGCCCGCGGCCTTGACGTCCAGTGTCAGCGAGGGCTTGGGGTTGTTGCCGGGGGTGCAGGTGGTGGTCGTACCCAGCGCCTTGATGGTGAGGGTGGAGGCGGTGAAGGTGACCTTTCCGCTCTTCTTGGGGGTGTAGGTGCCCGACAGGTCACTGATCTTGATCGGGGTGTTGGCGGGGATGGCCTTGTCGTTGGCGGGGCCCGACACCGACACCGTGCCGCTCTCCGCTCCGCCCAGTTTGATGAGCGCGCTGGGGTGCATGGCGCCCTTGCCGAGCTCGACGGGGCTGGAGGAGACGCCCTTCTGGAAGGACATCGTGAGCTTGTAGGAGCCGCCGCTCGCGACGCTCTTGATGTCGATGGGCGATACGGCGCTCTTGTCGCCGATCGGCGTCTTGCACTTGTAGTCGACGTCCACGGTGTCGGCGTGCGCGGCCGGGGCGGTGAGCAGTACCACGGAGCCGGCCAGAGCCGCCGCGAGCGTGAGGGCGCCGCCACGGCCGGCCGGACGGCGTTGGTTGTGGGACACCACGAGATCCCCTCTCGTCAAGCGCCGCAGCCGGATGTAACTGACGGCACATCAGATTGGGCGCTGACGGTACGCCGGGGACCTTGTCAAGGGAAGACAAAGAGCACGCCGGATCGGCGTGGGGCGGGGGAAGGGTTGAGTGAAAGCGGGATCGTGGCGCCTGAGCCGTGCTCTTCAGCCCGGCGCGGCCAGTTCTGCCCAGACCGTCTTGCCGGTCCCCTCCACGTTCCGCACGACCCCCCAGTCCAGGCACAGCCGCTGGACGATGAACATGCCGTGGCCGCCAGGGCGTCCGGCGCGGTGCGGGGTGCGCGGCGCGGGCGTACCGGTGCCGAGATCCACGACCTCCAGCCGGAGCACTTTGGCGTTGCAGCTGACGCGCAGCTCCTCGGGGCCGTCGGCGTGCAGACAGGCGTTGGTGACCAGCTCGGAGACGACGAGCAGCACATCCTCGGCGGCGGCCCGGTGGTCGGCGGTCGCGGCCGGAAGCCACCCCCAGTCGCGCAGCGCCTGGCGGGTGAAGTCGCGGGCGCGGGGCAC
>NZ_JAAAYH010000304.1:0-11173 GCF_018035285.1 Streptomyces sp. MK37H
ACGCTCTCGTCGATGTCATGGGTGACCAGCAGAATCGTCATCCCCTCGGCCCGGTGCAACCGCAGCAGCAGATCCTCCAGGTCCTCCCGGGTCTGGGCGTCCAGCGCGCCGAACGGCTCGTCCATCAGCAGCAGTGCGGGCCGGGCGGCCAGGGCGCGGGCGAGCGCGACGCGCTGCTGCATGCCGCCCGACAGCTGCCAGGGGTGACGGCGGGCGGCGTCGGCCGGGCCCACCTGCTCGGCATGGCCACCGCCGCCGCATGGCGTTCCGCGCGGGGCAGTCCGCGTCGCCGCAGCGGAAGGGCGACGTTCTCCCGCACCGAGAGCCAGGGGAAGAGCGAGCGGCTGTAGTCCTGGAAGACCACTCCGAGCCGGTCCGGGACGCCGTCCACCACCTAACAGCGGCGGTGCGCCGGGCCGTGCTGCTTCGCCGGGGGCCGATTCGGTCTGCTGACAGCGAAGGCGTACCAAGTGGCCGGGCGGTGTATGGCAGCGGCGGTCGGCGCCTGGCAGAGTGCGGCCCATGGACTATTCAGCCCATTTCCACCGTGAGATCGTGGCGTTCGAGCAGGCGGCCCGTGGCGCCGCCGACGGGGCGGACGCGCCGCTGATCCCCTCCTGCCCCGACTGGACGATGTCTGATCTGGTGCTGCACCTGGGCGGGGTGCATCGCCTGGTCGCCCGTGTCATCCGGGAGCGGCTCGACCGGCAGCCGGACATCACGGACGCCACGCTCTTCGAGCTTCCCGAGGACCGCGAGGGCTGGCCGGCGCCCACGGGCGGGCCGCACCACGGCCCGGTGCCGGTGAGTCTCGTCGACTGGTTCGCCGAGGGGGCCGCGCGGCTGGAGGCGCTGTTCCGGAGCGAGGATCCGGGGCTGGCGGTGTGGACGTGGTCGGCGGAGCGGACCGCGGGGTTCTGGCTGCGCATGCAGACCATCGAGGCGGCCCTGCACCGCTGGGACGCCGAGCAGGCGGTCGGCGGGCGGCCCCAGCCCATGGAGCCCGACCTCGCCGCGGACGCCGTGGCCCAGACCTTCGGGGTGATGGCCCCGGCCCGGCGGGCGTGGCGGGAGGCCCCGCCCGGGGCGGGCGAGCTGTTCCGGTTCCGCCGGACCGACGGTCCGGACCTGTGGACGGTCCGTTTCGACGGCGACGGCGTACGGCTCACCACGGGCGCCGCGGACGAGGACACCGACGGGGCGTCCCGCGATGTCGAGCTGGCCGGGACCGCGTCGGACCTGATGCTGTTCCTGTGGCAGCGGCTCCCCGCGGACCGGCTCGACAAGGTGACCGGCGACCAGGCGGTGCTCGACCGCTACTTCACCCTCGTCCCGCCCGTGTGAACCGCGTCCGGCGAGTCGGCACCCCGCGGCCGGGGCCGCGGGGTGCGACCATGGCCGGGAGCTGACCACGAGCGAGGGAGCCGCGAATGAACAGCGCCGATCTGCTGGCCGACGCCTTCGAGCGGGTGCGCGAGGAGGTGCGGTCGGCCGTGGACGGGCTCTCGGAGGACGAGTTGGCCGTACGGCTCGACAGCGGGGCCAATTCGATCGCCTGGCTGGTGTGGCATCTGACCCGGGTCCAGGACGACCACATCGCCGACGCCGCGGGCACCGAGCAGCTGTGGACGTCCGAGGGCTGGGCCGAGCGGTTCGGACTGCCGTTCCCGCCCGAGGCCACCGGCTACGGCCACCGGAGCAAGGACGTGGCGGCGGTGCGGGCGGACGCCGAGCTGCTCACCGGGTACTACGAAGCCGTCCACGAGAACACCCTGGCGTTCGTGCGCGGCCTGCGCGACTCCGATCTCGACCGGATCGTGGACGAGCGGTGGACCCCGGCGGTGACCCTCGGCGTCCGGCTGGTCAGCGTGGTCGCGGACGATCTGCAGCACGCCGGGCAGGCGGCGTTCATCCGCGGCGCGGTCCGCAGGCGATAGCGCGAAATCACCGGGACCGGGGCCGTCGCTTCGCTCGCATTGACATGCAGGCAATCACCTGCATAACGTTCGGTGTGAGCTCAGAGATGGACAAGGTCTTCAAGGCGCTGGCCGACCAGACCCGGCGGTATCTGCTGGACCGGCTGCATGAGCACAACGGCCAGACGCTGGGCGAGCTGTGCCGGCGGCTGGAGATGACCCGCCAGTCGGCGACCCAGCATCTGGCCGTCCTCGAGGCCGCCAATCTGGTCAGCACGGTGCGGCGGGGCCGCGAAAAACTCCACTACCTCAACCCCGTCCCCCTCAACGAGATCCAGGAACGCTGGATCGACAAGTTCGAGCGCCCGCGGCTGCGCGCGCTGAGCATGGTGAAGCGACAAGCGGAGGAAGCGATGGCCGACAAGCCGGCGTTCGTGTACGTCACCTATATCGAGAGCACACCGGAGAAGGTCTGGCACGCGCTGACCGACGCCGACGTCACGGCCGAGTACTGGGGCCACAGCAATGTGTCGGACTGGCGGGTCGGCTCCCCGTGGGAGCATCAGCGGACGGACGGCTCCGGCACCGCCGATGTCGTCGGCACGGTCGTGGAGAGCTCACCGCCCACCCGGCTGGTGACCACCTGGGCCGCGCCCGACGCCGATGCCACCGCCGAGCCCTCCCGGGTCACCTTCGACATCCAGCCGCACGGCGACATCGTCCGGCTGACCGTGACCCATGAGAACCTGGCCGACGAGGCCGAGCGGACCGCGGCGGCCGGTGGCTGGGCCGCGGTGCTGTCCAATCTGAAGTCGCTGATCGAGACGGGCAGCCCGCTGCCGCAGCAGCCCTGGCTGATCCCTCAGTGAACCTCGGCCGCCGTGGGACGCGGGGGCTCACCGTGCCTCACCGTGCGGCCCCACCGTCCCGTACGGCGATCCCCAAGGCGTCGGCGAGCATCGGCGCGAGCTCCATCAACTGCCCGCTGCCGATGGTGGCGCCGCCCAGCGCGTCATAACCGTCGGCGATCTCCAGCCGGGTGGCACCTCGCAGATCGACCTTCGCCATCCGCGCCTTGCCGAACCGCACACCCTCCAGCGCCGCCCCCGGGAACGCCACCTCCGTCAGCCCCGCGCCACCGAGGTCCACATCGCGCAGCAGACAGTCCACGAAGGTGACGTTCCGCAGCGTGGCGGTGCGGAGATTGACCGATTCCAGCTTGCACCGGTGGAAGGTCACCCGGTGCAGCCGCGCGGAGAACATCTCAAGACCGGCCAGCACACAGCCGCCCAGCTCACCGTCCAGCCAGTCGGTGTCCGCCAGGTCGGTGCCCACCCATCGCACCCCGTCCAGCCACACCTCATTGAACCGGGCCCCACGGCCACGGCCCCCGGTGAAGGTCACCGAGGAGAACGCGGACTCGAGGAACCGGGCGTGGTCGCACACGGCCCCGTCGAAAGCGTCGCCGTCCAGATGAACCGTGTCGTAGTCGCCTCCTTCCGCCAAGCCCCCGTCGAACGGGCGCAGATGGTCCGCGAAGGGCAGATCGGCGAGTTCACGGGGGGACGGCACCATGCGGGGGTTCACTTTCCTGGGGATGGACGGCGTACGAGGCCGATACTGCCATCCGCGACCGACAACCCCTGTGGGACCGCTCGGAGGGGACATGCTGAGGACCGCACCCCGCCTCAACTGACACCGGAGGGCGATTACGTGCGCCGGATGGCCCATTCTCCGGCGTGCTGAGCGCATTTTCCCGGGGTTTCCTCCGTTAAATCGGGTCGTCAGATTATTTGCTCTGCGACCCGACACGGAGGAATACATGCAGATCGCGAAGAAGGCCGCCCTGGTGGCCGCGACCGCCGGCACCCTGGTGCTCCTCGGCACCGGCACCGCGGCCGCCGACGGTAACGGCTCCGCTCCCACCAGTTTGGACGCCACCACCTTCATCTTCCAGAGCAACGACTGTGACACCGCCACCGGTCCCATCTGGTCCTGGGGCGGGTTGGCTCCGAGCGGCGACATCAAGGTCGGCGCCACCTGCGTCAACAACATCGGCAAGTAACCTCCAGCGGAACCCGGCGGCGACGGTCGCCCTACCAACGCGCTCCCCTCACCGCTCCGGCGGTGAGGGGAGCGCGCCTTTTCGACCCCACCATTCGAGGCGGCCGGAGGAAGAGTGTGCGCCGGACGGGTCACCCTCCAGCGCGCTTACCCGACTTCTCCGGTCTTTCCTTCGTTAAATCTTCATGTCAGTTATTTCGTACTGCGCCTCATGACGGAGGAATTCATGCAGATCGCGAAGAAGGCGGCCCTGCTGGCCGCGACCGCCGGCACCCTGGTGCTCCTCGGAACCGGCACCGCCGCGGCCAACGGTTACGGCGGCGGTCAAAGCGGTTACGGCGGAGGCTCCGAGAGAAGTGCCGGAGCTCCCACCAGCTTCGACATCGACACCTTCATCTTCCAGAGCAACGACTGTGACACCGCCACCGGCTCCATCTGGTCCTGGGGCGGCGCGGCTCCGAGCGGTGACATCAACGTCGGCGCCACCTGCCTCAACAACATCGGCGGGTAACCTCCGGCCGAACCCCGGCGGCCACGGTCGCCGAACCAGCGCGCTCCCCTCACCCTTCGGCGGTGGGGGGAGCGCGCGACTCACCGCCGTACCTGGACCAGCGCATGGGCACCGCTGGCGCGCCAGTGGTCCTCGTGCGCGTCCAGCGCGGCCACGGTCCGCTCGTCGAGCCCGACGATGACATCCGACTTCAGGGTGCGCAGCGCGGCCACCGGGCCGGGGAAGTACCCGGTGCGGTCGGCGAAGGAGGTGGTCGGGGGCCACAGCCGGTCGCCGACCAGGCGGCGGTAGTTCAGATCGCCCTTCATGATGGTGAGCGTGGCCCCGGCGAACTCGCTCCGCAGATCGCCGGGCATCTCCTCGTACGGCAGCGGGGCGCGGAAGAAGTCGTGCGCCCGCACCGTGAGCCGCCCGTCGCCCATGGCGGCCCACAACCGTCCGCCGGTCCCGGCCGCGGCGCCCTCCGCCCGCACCAGACGGCGCAGACAGTCGACGACATCCTCGGTGGTGGCGTCGGAGACGTAGTACGGATACGGCTTCACCTGGAGCACCACCCGCTCGGCGCGCCCGTGGTGGAGCACATGGTCGATGAGGACGAGGTCGGGGAGCAGCTCCCGCCCGGCGTTGTCCGCCACCACGCACAGCGTGGCCGGGGCGCCGACGGGCAGCAGCGACCACAGCGCCTCCGAGTCGTCCGCGACCAGTGGCGGGGTGTCGGCGCCGTGCGCGTCCGCGGCCGATTGGGAGATGCGGAAGCCCAGGTCCGCGCGGTTGCCCCAGAGTGAGCCGTGCACCAGCGCGTCCGCCTGCTCCCCGGCGGGCTTGCGCAGGATGTCGTCGAGCGTGGCCAGTTCGGCCCCGGCCTCGGGGGTGTCCAGCTCGGCCTGTTTGAAGGGGCGGAACGGGTCGACGCCCCGCCAGGGGCCGTCCGCGAAGTAGCCCACGGCCTCCAGGAGCCGACGGTAGAAGTAGCTCTCCGCCCACAGGAACGGCACATCGAACCAGGACCGGCCGAAGTGCTCCCGGCCCCACACCGCCCACCGGTCGTGGTCGTACGCGGTGGGCGGGAGCGGGGCGATGGTGCCCTCGGCGGCGTTGTCCCGCAGCGCGTCGAGGGCGCGGTGCTGCCCGGGGCCGTACGGGAAGGCGTCGCGCACCTTCTCGATCAGTGCGGGATGGCGCTCGGCCAGCACACTCCGGGCGAACGATCCGGGCTCATCGCTGCGGATCACGGGCGCGTCGACGGTGTCGGACATGGCAGCCAGGGTCGCATACCGCGCGCCGGCGCGGCGGGGTCACCAGTGCGCGGGGCGGGTGAGGGGCGGGGGCAGCCGGGTGGCGGCGTCGCCCTTGGCCGCGTTCAGCTGGGCCTGGGTGAGGAAGACGGCTCCCCGCAGGTCGGCCGCGCTCAGGTCGGCGTCGCGGAAGTCGGCTCCGATCAGATCGGCCGCCGTCAGATCGGCCCGGGTGAGGTTCGCCGCGATGAGACAGGCGCCGCGGAGGTTGGCGCCCCGCAGATCGGCTCCCCTCAGGTCGGCGCCGATGAGGTCGGCTCCCCTGCGGTTCTTCTTCTTGCCCGGGATCCGGGCCCGTACCAGCTCGCTCGTCCGCAGCAGCAGCTGATTGACCCGGTCGCGTTGGGCCGCCACATCGAGCTCCCTCAGCTCGGAGGCGCTGCCGAGGGTGAGGCGCTCGGTCTCCCGCAGCGCCTCGCGCAGGGCGCCGTGGACGGGCCGGGCGGCCGGCAGGGCCAGCGCCTCGGTGAGGTACCAGAGCAGCTCGTGCAGATGGCGCATGACGGGGAAGACGGCGAACATCTCGGAGGCCGTCCCGGGGTGCCGCCGCCAGTCCCGGCCCTCGTAGGTGAGCTGGGAGACCTTCTGCCCGGCGCCGAAGCAGTCGTAGACCGTGCAGCCCGGGAAGCCCTCCTCGCGCAGCCGGGAGTGGATACCGCAGCGGAAGTCGGCCCGGAGGTTGCGGCAGGGCTCCCCCGCGTCCTTGCTGATCGCGAAGTCCGTGGAGGCCGCGAAGGGCAGGGCGGCACAGCACAGCCCGAAGCAGCTGGCGCAGTCGGCCCGCAGGGCGGGGCGGTCCGCGGCGGCCGGGCCGGCGGAGGGGGTATCGGTCGTATCTGACACCGTGCGTGTTCTCCCGCGTGGATTAGAGCACCGCGGTGCGGGCGGCGCTCGATGACGTTCCATTGTCGCAAGCGCGCTCAGCCGGGAACGATCAGGTCGATTCCATAGGCGGCGATCGCCAGACACGCGGCGAAACACACCACCGCCGCGGCCGCCGCCACGGTGTCGAGACGACCGCGGCGTGCCCCGTGGCGCGGTGTGCCGCCACCGGCGCGGGCCCAGGCGGCGACGCCGAGCGAGAACATCACGACCACCAGGACGGTGACCCCGAGGCTGACCCCGAAGACCCCGCCGATCGTGCCCCAGGTGGTGCCCATACGGATCAGCTCCTCGACGAGGGTCGTGGCCGGGTCAGACGGTCGTGTCCAGGGTGTGCTCGGCGGGCTCGGGGACGCGCGGCTCGTTGACGTTGTCCGGGTTCACCGGGCGCCGGCGCGAGAGCACGTAGAAGCCCACCGCCGCCGCGACGGCGACGCACGCCACCAGGGCCACCCCCGCGTCGCCCTGGCCCGCCACCCAGGCCGCGACGCCTCCCACGGCCGCCGCCGCGGGCAGGGTCAGCAGCCAGGACACCGCGATCCGTCCGGCGATCCCCCAGCGCACATGGGCCAGCCTGCGGCCGAGCCCGGCGCCCAGGATGCCGCCCGTGCACACCTGGGTGGTGGACAGCGGGAAGCCCAGGTGCGAGGAGGCCAGGATCACCGCGGTGGCGCTGGTCTCGGCGGCGAAACCCTGAGGGGGCTGGATGTCGGTCAGCCCCTTGCCCATGGTCCGGATGATCCGCCACCCGCCGACATAGGTGCCGAGTGAGATCGCCAGACCGGCGCTGAGCACCACCCACCACGGTGGCCCGGAGCCGTGGGCGAGCGCACCACCGGCGATGAGGGTGAGGGTGATGACCCCCATCGTCTTCTGCGCGTCGTTGGTGCCGTGGGCGAGTGCCACCAGGGACGCGGATCCCACCTGGCCCGCGCGGAAACCCTTCCGCGCCACGGGGGTGGCCGCCCGGTGGGTGATCACATACGCGAGGTAGGTCGCCAGCATGGCCACCACACAGGCCACCACCGGTGACGCGACCGCCGGAATCACGATCTTCTCGACGATCGCGGTGAAGCGCACCGCGGATTCCCCGGCGCCCACCCATACCGCGCCGATCAGTCCGCCGAACAGGGCGTGCGAGGAGCTCGACGGCAGCCCGGCGAGCCAGGTGATCATGTTCCACAGGATCGCCCCGATCAGCCCCGCGAAAATCATGACCGGGGAGACCTTGGCGTCGTTGACGATGCCGTTGGAGATCGTCTTGGCCACTTCCGTGGAGAGGAAGGCCCCGGCCAGATTGAGCACCGCGGCGACGAGGACGGCGAGCCGGGGCGACAACGCCCCCGTGGCGATGGACGTGGCCATCGAATTGGCCGTGTCGTGGAAGCCGTTGGTGAAGTCGAAGGCCAGTGCCGTGAGGATGACGGCCACCAGAAGGAAGGAGACGGAGTCCATTCCCGACCTCCCGCACCAGGAGTGGTCCGGCACATCGATCGCGTCGGACCGTCTCGTGAAGACCGCTGCCTGCTGTCCACGCTAAGCGCGGTATCAGACGGGCGCCAACGCTGGCGCCCGGCTCAACGGCCGGGCCGGGTCGGCGGCGTGGAATACGGCCCCGCCCGGCTCCGGTGCCGTACTGCCCCGCCGGTCGGACGGCTCACCGGCGGCTCAGGGAGGGGCGGGCGTTGAGCGTGCGCACATCGCCTCCCGTGATGTCCCGGTAGGTGTCGGTGACGCGGGCGAGCTCCTCGGGGGTCCGGGCGCCGGCCCGGTTCATGGCCCGGTTCGCCCGTACGACGGCCGCCGTCGCCTCGCGGCGCTCGGTCTCGTAGCGGGCCAGCGCGGTGGGCACATCGTCCGCCCGCGCGAGTTCGCGGGCGAGGACGCGGGCGTCCACGACGGCCTGGGACGCGCCGTTGGCCCCCACCGGATACATCGGATGTGCGGCGTCGCCGAGCAGGGTCACCCGGCCACTCCCCCACCACGGCAGCGGCTCACGGTCGACCATCGGGTATTCGAGGATCTCGTCGCCGCCGGTCAGCAGACCAGGCACATCGAGCCAGCCCAGCCGCCAGTCCTCGAAGTACGGCAGCACATCGGCGAGCCGCCCCGCCCGGTTCCAGGCCGCGTCCCCGGTGAGCGGCCCGGGCTCGGACATCCGCACCTGGCAGACCCAATTGACCCGGCCGCCGCCGATCGGATACGCGACCAGTTCGGCGTCCCCGTCGTGCACGATCACCATCGAGCGCCCGGTCAGAAACGGCTCGGCCGGTGTCGTGCCCCGCCACATCCGGATGCCCGACCAGAGCAGGGGACCGTCCTGCGGGTGCAGCGCGGCGCGGACCGCGGAGTGCAGCCCGTCGGCGCCGATCAGCGCTCGCGCGGCCGTCTCCTCGACCGTCCCCGTCGCCCGGTCGAGGACGCGTACGCACACACTGTCCCGCTGCCCTGAGTCGTCGAGTCCCACCACCCGCGCCCCGGTGCGGACCGCGTCCGCACCCAGGCGCTCGCGGACCGCCGCGAGGAGCAGCCGCTGGAGCTCCCCGCGGTGGACCGAGTACTGCGGCCAGCGGTAGCCCTGGGCCAGGCCACGCGGCTCGGTGAAGATCCGCGTACCGAACCGGTCGCAGTACACGTTCTCGGCGGTGGCCACGCCGATGGCGGCGAGCTCGTCGCCGAGGCCGAGTTCGATGAGCTCCCGCACGGCGTGCGGCAGCAGGTTGATCCCGACGCCGAGTGGCTGGATCTCGCGGGCGCTCTCGACGACCACCGTCTCGACCCCGGCCGCGTGGAGGCTCAGGGCGGTGGCCAGCCCGCCGATCCCGCCCCCGGCGATGAGCACACGCATCACTCGGCTCCGGCCTCGGGACGGATCTCGGGACGGATCTCGGAGCGGTCCTCGGAGCGGATCTCGGGGCGGTCGATGATGCGCAGCCAGGTGCCGTCCGGCTGGCGGCGGGCCACCTGCACCCGGCCGCCGGTGTTGTCGGCGGGGCGGGTCGAGGTGAGGGCCAGATCGCCGTAGCGGACGGTCGGCAGCGCCTCCTCCACCCGGAACGGGCGCGGGGCGTGCGCCAGCATCCGCTCGCAGACGGCGCGGATCGCCTCGCGGCCGACGGTCGTGGCACCCGGCGGGTAGGCGAGCACCGCGTCGGGCTCGTAGAGCTCGGCCAGCCCCTCGGCGTCCCCGGCGTAGGCACGCTCCACGAACAGCCGGGCCAGATCCTCGGGGGTGGCGGCGCGGGCACGGGTCTCGGTCATGGTCGACTCCTTTCGTCCGCCTCCACCCTCCGGCGGGCACGGCCAGAAGTCCAAGAGATGGTTGGTCTGGTTGCTAGAATCATTGCTTATGGAGCTGCGGCAGCTTGAGTACTTCGTGGCGGTGGCCGAGGAGCGGAACTTCACCCGGGCCGCGGAGAAGGTGCATGTGGCCCAGCCGGGGGTCAGCGCACAGATCCGCCGGCTGGAGCGCGAGCTGGGCGAGCAGCTGCTGGACCGCTCGGGCCGCTCGGTGCGGCTGACCGAGGCGGGTGCGGCGGTGCTCCCGTACGCGCGGGCCGCGCTCGCGGCGGTGGAGGGCGCCCGGCTCGCGGTGGACGAGCTGACCGGACTGCTGCGCGGGCATGTCGCGGTGGGGACGGTCACCTCGCACAGCGTGGATCTGCCGGGGCTGCTGGCGGAGTTCCACGACGCCCACCCGGCGGTGGAGATCACCCTCACCGAGGCCACGTCGGACGAGCTGCTGGAAGGTCTGCGCACGGGACGGCTCGACGCGGCGATCGTCAGCGTGGGCGCCTCGGCCCCGGCCGGGGTCGAGCTGGAGGTGATCACGGATCAGCCGATCGTGGCCGCGGTCAGCCCCGACCATGAGCTCGCCGTGCACTCGGCCATCTCGCTCGACACCCTGCGGGGCCGTGCGCTGATCAGCCTGCCGCGCGGCACGGGGCTGCGCACCCGGATCGACGAGGCGTGCGCGGCCGCCGGTTTCACCCCGCACATCGCCTTCGAGGCCAGCGATCCGGAGGTGCTGGCGCAGCTCGCCGAGCGGGGGCTGGGCGCGGCGATCCTTCCCGGTGCGTTCGCCGAGGCGCGGTCGGACCGGCTGCGGTCGGTCCGCATCGACCGGCCGGCCCTGCGGGGGCGGCTGGCCTTCGCCTGGCGGGCGGACGGCCCGAGCGGCCCGGCCGGCCGGGCCCTGGTCCAGCGCGCCCGTACCGCCCTGGCGGCCGTCTCAGCCCCTGAGCGCGCCGCCGGGTGAGCACGCGTCTTCCGTGCCCACACCCGGCACTCCCCATTGACAGCTCACCAGGACGGATTCCACAATTGCGCTCATGATCAGGCATCGGTTCGACGCGACGGGACATCTACGCGCCCCGGACCGGACCGGGTGTGAGCGCTCGGGCCTCTAATCGGGACTCTCCGCATCCCGCGGCCACCGCCCCCGCGCCCCCGAAACCACGCCGGTCATTCCTCTCGCGATCGCCGGTCAGCCCCTGACGATCCGG
>NZ_JAAAYH010000305.1:0-11119 GCF_018035285.1 Streptomyces sp. MK37H
GGGCTGCCTCGTTCCGACTGCCTTGGGTCACCTCGGTGCGGCGACCGTCCGGTGACCATGGAACAACGCCGACGGGCCCGCTGAACAGAGCGGCTTCGGACCGATCATGGTGACCCGTCAGCCGCACCGTCGGACGGCACCCGACCGGCACCCGGCACCCGGCACCCGGCACCCGGCAGCGTCGGTCGGCCCCCGGCACCGTCGCCCGGCACCCGTCGCCCGGCACCCGTCGCCCGGCGCCCGGCGCCGTCAGCCAGGGTCGGTCCGCTGGTTCAGCATGTCGCTGGTTATGGCCCAGCGCTCGTGGTCGCGCCAGGCGCCCTCGATGTAGAGGAAGTCGGGGGAGAATCCCTCCAGCCGGAAGCCATGGCGCTTCACCAGCCCGATCGACGCCTTGTTGCCCGGCTGGATGTTGACCTCGATGCGGTGCAGCCCCAACGGCCCGAAGGCATGGCGCAGTACGAGCCCGAGCCCCTCGGACATATAACCCTGCCCGACGGCGGGCGGAAAGGCGCCGTAGCCGATCGAGCCGCACTGGAAGGCGCCGCGCACGATGTTGTTGATGTTGATGAACCCGGCCATGTCACCGGTCTCCCGGTCATGGACCAGGAAGCCCTCGCGGTCCTCGCGCTCCAGCTGGGCGATGTAGTGCTGAAAGGCCGGCTCGGTGGTGGGGAGGGTGAGCCAGGGGCGGTGGAAGGGCATGCTCTCCCGGGCGCGCCTGGTGAACTCCGCAGCGTCCTCGCGGCGGGTGTGGCGGATGGCGGCCCGGGTTCCCTCGGCGACGTACCGGACGTCAGGCATGCGGCAATGATGTCAGCAGCGCCATGGCCGCCGCATAACCGGAGCTGCCGGATATGGCCCCGTCCACGGGGAGGTCGGTCATCGCCCACGGGCCGACCGGCACGGCGGAGAGCCCGGTGCCGACATAGTTGACCGCCGGGTCCCGGGACAGGCCGGTGCCCAGGCCCTTGAGGTAGGCCTCCTTGCGGGTCCAGCAGCGGGCGAAGGCGGCGGGCCGGTCGGCGGGCGCCAGCGCGTCCAGCTCGGCGCGCTCCTTGGGGTGCAGGCTCTCGGCGACCCCGTCGACCACCGAGGCGGGCTGGAGCTTCTCCACGTCCACGCCGACCGGGGAGCCCGCGAAGGCGAAGAGCACCAGATCACCGGCGTGCGACATATTGAAGTGCAGCGGGGTGCCGGACACGGCGGGGCGGCCATGCGGGCCGCCGCAGCCGGGGCATGCCTCGCGGGTGAACGGCACATCGGCCGGGGCTGTCCCCAGATAGGCGCCGAGCAGCTCCCGCAGCCCCAGATGGGCCGCCGTATAGCGCTCGCGGTCCTCCGCCCGCAGGAACTTCGAGGCCCGCTCCCGCTCCCCTGCGTCCAGGATCGTGCCGGGCGCGCCCGCGTCCATGGCCGCGGTGTACCGCGAGACGCTGAGCAGCCAGGTCTCGGGCTCGCCGCCCTGCGGCCAGGCATCGGCGACGGCGGTGGGCAGCGGATCACGGCCGACGATGCGCGGGGCCGATGGGGGTGTCAACTCGCTCCTCCAGTGGAGTTCGGAACCGCTGACTTCAGCAGCTCCAGGGTGGGCACATCGGATCTGATCAGCCCGAAGGTCTGGATGTACAGCGACAATTCGGCCTCCATGGCGCGGATCATCGTATCGGCGCGGCGGAAGCCATGGCCCTCGCCCTCGAAGGTGAGATAGGCGTGCGGGACGCCGCACCCGGAGACCGCCTCCAGGAAGCGCTCGCACTGCTGGGGCGGGCAGATGGTGTCGTCCAGCCCCTGGAGCAGTACGAAGGGCGAGCCGACGCGGTCGGCCCGGTGCAGCGGGGAGCGCTCGCGGTAGCGGTCGGCCACCTCATCGAGCGGGCCGACCAGCGATTCTGTGTAGCGCGACTCGAAGTCATGGGTGCCGCCGGTGGCCCAGGAGACCAGGTCGAGGATGGGGTAGCTGACGGTGGCGCAGGCGTAGAGATCCGTGGCGGTGAGGGAGGCCGCCGCCGTCCAGCCACCCGCGCTGCCGCCGCGGATCGCGAGCCGGGCGCGGTCGGCGATGCCCTCGTCGGCGAGCGCCCGGGCGACGGCGGCGCAGTCCTGGACGTCGACCACGCCCCACTGCTCGCGCAGCCGCTCGCGGTAGGCGCGGCCATAGCCGGTGGAGCCCCCGTAGTTGACCTCGGCGACGCCGATGCCGCGCGAGGTGAAGTAGGCGATCTCCAGGTCGAGCACGAGCGGGGCGCGGCCGGTGGGCCCGCCGTGGGCCCAGATCACATACGGCGGAAGCTCACCGTCCGGTGCGGTGTGGCCGGGATGGTGCGGTGGGTAGAGCTGGGCGTGGATCTCCCGGCCGTCCGCTCCGGTGAAGGTACGGGCCTCCGGCCGGGGGTAGTACGCGGGGTCCACGGGGTCGGTGTGGGCGCTGCCGATGACCCGGGAGCGACCGGTGCACACGTCCAGCTCCACCACCTCATGGCCGCTGTGCGGGCTCGCCGCGACGCCGACCACGCGGGTGCCGTTCACGGCCAGCGTCGGCTCCCATTCGGTCCAGGGGCCGGGCACATCGGCCAGCTCACCGGTCCGTGGATCGAGGATGCCGAGGGCCGCCGCGCCCCGGCCGTGCAGCACCGCGATCAGACCGCCGGCCAGCGGGGCGAACCAGCGGTGGCCCAGCTTCCACAGCGGCCCGCCGAACTCCTCCTGGCGCGGGCACAGCTCCACCGGCCGACCGGCCGTGGCCCGTTCCCGCGCACCGGCCGCCTCCTCCGGCGGCCGAAGACGGTGCAGATTCCACCAGCCGGTGCGGTCGGTGGCCGCGAGCAGCGCGCCGTCCTCGGCCCATTCGATCTGGGCGACCGACTCCTCCGGCCCGCCCAGCACCGCCCGGGCGCCGGTGAAGGAGCCGTCCTCCGCGACATCGGCCAGCATCACCTCCGTGCCGTCCCAGGGCATCCGGGGGTGGTCCCAGACGATCCAGGCGGCCCGCCGGCCGCCGGGCGAGAGCCGGGGTCCGGTGAGGAAGCGATGGCGGTCGTCGGTCAGCTCGCGCACCGCCGCACGGTCCTCGGCGGCCGAACCGTCCAGCGGTACGGCGGCGATGACCCGCCGCACATCGGTCGGCTCCACGCCGGTGAACTCCTCCAGCACACACCACACCTCGCCGCGCTCCGGGAGGAGCACCGGGTCGGCCCAGCGCAGCCCCTCCCCCACCGCCGACAGCGGGGTCAGCGGGCGCGGCGCGGCCCCGGCCGGGGCGTCCGGCTCATGGACGTACAACCGCTGGTCGGCGAAGTGGACGAAGACCACCAGCGGGCCGTCGCTCGCGCGGTCCACCGCGGCCCAGGGCATTCCGCCGTACCCCATCACCTTGCTGCGCATATTCCACGGCGGGGCCAGCACCGGGACCTCGGCGCCGTCGGTGCGCCGCCGGATCAGGGCGCGGCGGCCGCCCTCGCCGGGGCGCGGCGCGGTCCACCACACCTCCTCGCCGACCGTGCCCACATACTCCGGATGGCCGTCGTGGGAGGCGACGAGCGCGGCGTCGACCGGGGAGGGCCAGTCCCCGTAAGGGGCCGTGACGGCCGTCTGCTGCTGCACCGTGTTCCTCACGCCCTCTGCAGGAAGTGGTCGAGCACGCGGACGCCGAAGTGCAGGGCCTCCACCGGCACCCGCTCGTCCACGGCGTGGTAGAGCGCCTGATAGTCGAAGCCCTCGGGCAGGCGCAGCGGTGAGAAGCCGTATCCGGCGATGCCGAGCCGGGAGAACTGCTTGGCGTCGGTGCCGCCCGACATGCAGTACGGCACGGCGCGGGCGCCCGGGTCGAAGTGCTCGACGGCGGCGCGCATCGCCCGGTACGTGGGGGTGTCGATCGGCGCCTCCAGCGGGCGCTCCCGGTGGTGGAATTCCCACTCCACATCCGGGCCGGTGAGCCGGTCGAGGGTGTCGTGGAACTCCTCCTCGCCGCCGGGCAGCATCCGCCCGTCCACATAGGCGGTCGCGCTGCCCGGGATCACATTGACCTTGTAACCGGCCTCGAGCACCGTGGGGTTGGCGCTGTTGCGCACGGTGGGCTCGATCAGGGCGGCGGCGGGCCCCAGCTTGGCCAGCAGGGCGTCCACGTCGAAGTCCGGGGCGTCCACCTCGGCCGGGATGCCCTGGAGCGCGGCCAGTTCGGTGAGCGCGGACTTCACCGTGGGCGTCAGCCGGACCGGCCAGCTGTGCTCACCGATGCGGGCGACCGCGGCGGCCAGCCTGCTGACCGCGTTGTCCCGGTTGACCTTGGAGCCGTGTCCGGCGCGGCCGTGCGCGGTGAGCTTCAGCCAGGCCGTGCCGCGCTCCCCCGCCGCGATGGGGTAGATCCGCATCCCGGAACCGGCGTGGAAGGTGAAGGCTCCGGACTCGCTGATGCCCTCGGTGCAGCCCTCGAAGAGCTCGGCGTGACGGTCGGCGAGGAAGCCGGCGCCCCAGGCAGCGCTGTCCTCCTCGTCGGCGGTGAAGGCCAGCACGATGTCCCGGCGCGGCCGCACGCCCGTCCGCGCCCAGGCCCGGACGACGGCGAGCACCATCGCGTCCATGTCCTTCATGTCGATGGCGCCCCGGCCCCAGACGACCCCGTCGCGCACCTCCCCGGAGAAGGGGTGCACGGTCCAGTCGGCGGGCTCGGCGGGCACCACGTCCAGATGGCCATGGACCAGCAGCGCGGGCGCGGACCGGTCGGTGCCCTCGATCCGGGCCACGACATTGGTGCGCCCCGGCGACCGCTCCAGCAGGGTGGGCTCGATCTCCACATCGCCGAGCATCTCCGCCACATACTCGGCGGCCGGGCGCTCCGAGCAGTCACCGCCGCCGCGGTTGGTGGTGTCGATCCTGATCAGATCGGAGGTGAACCGCACCACCTCCTCCAGCGCCTGGGCGTCGATCGCCTCGGCACGGTCCGCGTCAGCCATATTGCTCCTCCACCGCGGCCGAGACGACCGTCGTGACGGCCTTGAAGCAGCGGATCCCCTCGTACATGGTCGGTGAGGTGTATGCCACGCGACGCTCGCCGCTGCGCTCCACGCCCGGCACGACGCTCGCCGCCCCCACCAGATGCTCGGCGTCGAATTCCAGCTCCAGCGTGAACGGCCCGCCGCCGGCGGGCTCGTGGCGCACCGCCAGCACCGCCGCCTCCCGCGCCGCCTCCCGGATGTCCGCGGCCGTGCGGGCGGGGGTGCGGCACACCGCCGCATAGCGCGAGACATAGTCCTTGACCGCCACGCACCGGGCGTCGGGCACATAGTCCTTGGCGTCCTCGCAGGTCTTGTCGTCCCCGGTGATCAGCACCACCGGCACCCCGTACTCGGCGACCACCAGTGCGTTGAGCCGGCCTTCGCTCGCCCGCGCGCCGTTCACCCACACGCCGGTGATGGAGTTGGCCAGGTAGGTGTGGGCGAGGACGCCTTCGGTGCCCGCGCCGGTGTGATAGCCGACGAACGCCACCCCGTCCACATCACCGTGCTGCACGCCCTCGACCATGCTCAGGGTCTTGTGCCGCCCGGTGAGCATCTGCGCGCGGTCGTCCAGCTCCTCCAGCAGCAGATTGCGCATGCTCCAATGCGCCTCATTGATGAGCACCTCGTCCGCGCCGCCGTCGAGGAACCCGGCGACGGCCGCGCTCACATCGGAGGTGAACAGACGGCGGCAGCGCTCCCACTGCGGGGTGCCGGGCAGCACATCAGCCGGCCAGGTCACGCCGGTGGCGCCCTCCATGTCGGCGCTGATGAGGATCTTCATGCCTCGTCACGTTACGCGCCGCGCCCGACCCGAACCACCCCTGTGGATAACTGGTCCAGTCCACCGTCTCCGCCTGCGGCGCGCGGGGTGCGTCCGCCACGTCGGGCTACGCCCGCGAGACCACGAACCAGCGGGCCGGCAGCTCGACCCGGGAGCCGTCCGGCCACTGCTCCGTTTGGGCAAGCGCCGTCGGGCCGTCGGCCAGGATCTCCAGCCCGGCCTCCGCCAGCACCTCCGGAACCTCCTTGTCCGCCGCGTCGGCCGGCCGCAGCCCGTGGTCGAAGACCCGGCGCAGCTTCGGCGGCGGACCGCCCGGGCTCGCCGCCAGCTCCCCCAGCACGGCCTTGGACCGGGCCGTCAGCTCCACGACGAACCCCCGCCCGCGCCGCCCCAGCAGCGTGGCCACCGCCTCCGCGACCGGACGCCGGTCGGCGGCGTCACTCTGGTGGATGACCGCCCGCATGTACACATTGGCGTCGCCGAGCCGCCGCGCCAGGTCAGCCACCGCGGCCGCGTCCGTCAGGCTGAGCCGCCGGTACTCCGCCGCGCCCGCCGGGTCGGCGCGGCGTGCGTGCTCCACCGCGGCCTGGGACAGGTCGACGCCCAGCGCCCGCCCGAAGCGGGAGGCCAGATAGCGGGTCTGAGTGCCGTTGCCACAGCCCAGGTCGACGATCGGCAGCGAGGTGTCGGCGTACGGGGCGAGCAGGTCCAGATGCGGGGCGGCGCTCAGCGAGGGGTCCGCGTCCCAGATGGCGTCCCCCGGGGCGTCCGAGGTCTCCCGCCAGTAGCTCTCCCACGCCTGCCGGTAGCGCTCCGAGACGCTCATCGCCGCTCCCCTGGGTGTGCCAACGCCTGATCGGCCGGATGTGCCAACGCCTGCTCGAACCACACCGTTTTACCGCGCCCCGTGCGGCTCGTCCCCCACTCGCGCGCCAGTTTGCTGATCACCCGCAGGCCGCGCCCGCTCTCGTCGTCCCGGTCCGCGCTCAGCAGCGCCGGCAGTTCGTGGTCGTCGTCGGTGACCTCGCACAGCAGGGCGTCGGTGCGCACCAGGCGCAGCCGCACATGGTGGGTGTGGGCGTGCCGTATCGCGTTGGTCACCGCCTCGCTCACCAGGAGCTCGGCGGTCTCCACGGCTTCCGGCAGCCCCCACCGCCGCAGCCGCTCGCGGACGAGCCGGCGCGCCCGCCCGACCTCGCTGGGGTCCAGCGCGAGCCGCCACTGGGCGACGTCCTCGGCCGGTATGCCGTTCAGCCGGGCCATCAGCAGCGCCACGTCGTCCTTACGGCCGCCACGGCCGTCCGTGTCGCGGGACGCGGCGGCCAGCGCCCGGATGATGGTGTCGCAGGCGTCGTCCATGGACGCCGCCGGATGCGCCGCGGACTCGCACAGCGCGGCGATCCCGGCGCCGATGTCCTGGCCCCGCACCTCGACCAGGCCGTCCGTGCAGAGCACCAGCCGGTCGCCGGGCGCCACCCGCACCGTCACCGTCTCGAAGGGCACCCCGCCCACGCCGATCGGCGCCCCGGTCGGCAGGTCCAGCAGCTCGCTGCGGCCGTCCTGGGCCCGCACCAGCACGGGCGGGATATGGCCCGCGTTGGAGACCACCAGCTCGGAGGTGACGGGGTCGTAGACGGCGTACAGACAGGTGGCCAGATAGTGCTCCCCGAGCCGCTGGGCCAGATCGTCGAGGTTGCGCAGCAGTTGGGCGGGCGGCAGATCGAGCGCGGCCATGGTCTGCACGGCGGTGCGCAACTGCCCCATCATCGCCGCCGAGGTGAGCCCGTGCCCCATGACGTCGCCGACCACCAGCGCGGTGCGCGACCCGGGCAGCTTGATGGTGTCGAACCAGTCTCCGCCGACCCGGCCCAGCCGCGTCCCGGGCAGATAGCGGGTGGCGGTGTCACAGCCCGCCATGCGCGGCGTCACCTGGGGCAGCATGCTGTCCTGGAGCGTCTCGGCGACGTTCTCCTGGTAGGTGTACATCCGGGCGTTGTCGAGCACGAGCCCGGCGCGGGCGGCCAGTTCGGCGCCGGTCGTGCGGTCCATGTCGTCGAACGGCTCCCGCCCCCGGCGCCGCAGCAGCACCATGAAGCCCAGCACCACATCGCGCGCCTTGAGCGGCACGATCAGAATCGACCGGCCGTTGATCAGGGGTCTGAGGTCGCGCTTCTCGAACTGCCCGGCGATCCGGTCGCCCACCTCGTCGCTGATGTGCGGGATCAGCACCGGCTCGCCCGTGACCATGCACTGGAAGAACGGGGTGTGCTCGGGGAACGCGATGCTCTCCCCGACCGGCACGGTGTCGTCCCAGCGGCCCGGTTCGTCGTTGTGCTCGACCCAGACGCGGTGCCAGACGGTGGTGACGTCCGGCGGGCCGTCGGGGAACCCCTCGCCCGCCAGCACCTGGGCGCGCAGATGGGTCCCGGCGAAGTCCGCGAAGCGCGGGACGGCGGCGCTGGTCACCTCGCGGATGGTGCGGGCGAGGTCCAGGGATGTGCCGATGCGTCCGCTGACCTCGTTGAGGAACTCCAACCGCTCACGGACCGCCGCGTACTCCAGGTCCACCTCATCGGGGTCCGGTGAACGCTCGGGGGCGTGCGCCCGATCCGGTGCGCCTTCCGCCGCGATCGCGCGCCGGCGTACGGCCTCCTGGCGCGCCCGGCGCTCGCGGTAGCGGGGCATCCCCCAGTCAGGCGTCACCGGGACGCGCTCGTGGTGGCTGATCTCCAGTACCGGATAGCCCAGTTCCAGCACCTGGGCGACGATCCGGCCGGCCGTGGCCGGGCCCATGTTGGGCAGGATGTCCGGCAGTCGGCCGGCCAGCCGCTCGGCTCCGGGGAACTCGGTGTGCAGCGCGAATCCGGGCCCGATCCGCTCGTCGCGCCCCAGCGCGTCCCCGCCCACCCCCTGGGCGTCCGCCGCCAGCACCAACAGCCGCTCCGGCCCGGGGCCCACCAGCGGATACGCCCACCACAGGACGTCCACCCGGCCATGGCCCGGCTCCGCCATACGGGCCCGCCCCGCGGTCGGGTAGTACACGGTGCCGAGCCGCGAGTCGTCGAGCTCCGGGCTGCCCGTCGCGTCGGTGCGCACCTCGGCGCCGCGTAACGCCCCCGAGACCGGCATCAGGTCGACGGCGGGACGGCCGACGGCCTGTTGCCGCGTGGGGCCGAAGAGCCTGCGCGCCCCCGAACTCCAGTGCGTGACCCGCCCCTCGGCGTCGATGACGACGACCGCGAGCGGCATCCTCCCGTGGACACCCCTGCGCTGCTCCGGCACCACGGGCGGCTCGCCCTGGCCGTCGTCGCAGCGCGACGTGCCGTACTCCATAGGCGGAAGACTCCTTCGCACGCAAGATCTGCGACAGCGCTACCCACGGTACGGCTGTTGCGGGCGACTGCGGGAGGCAATACCCGAATAGGTGTCATGTGCGGGTACGTGCGAGGGAGTCGCCGCCGGGAGGCGCCACGGCGCGCCTCCCGCCGAGGCCGGCCCTCCCCACCCCTTCCCGCAGCATCGATATGCGGCCTACGCCGCGTGGCAGGGGCTCCGCCCCTGGGCCCCGGGACGACGAGCCGACCATCGCCGCCATCAACTCACCAGCCGGGGCACCGACCGCGCCACCGCGACGCAGTGGCCGAGCGACCGACCGCTGAACAGGGGAGCCAGGGCGCCCACGGGACAGGCGCTGTTCGCCGCGGGCGACGAGGCCGTGAACACCCTGCACCGGCGGCCCGAACGCAGTCGGCACACCGACGCACCGAAAGACCGGGCGGACGCCCGCACACATCCGGGCGGGGTCCGGGGCGGAGCCCTGCCACGCGGCGGGGCCGCGTATCGGCGCTGCGGGGAGGGGACCAGCCCGACGCAGGCGTCACGATCCGCCGGACAGGGCCTGGGCCGGGTGCCCCAGCAGCATCGTGGGGGAGCCCGCCGAGCGCGTCAGCACGATCGTGCAGGCGTTCCCGCCTTCGAGCCGCAGCTTCTTGCGGAGCTGCTCCGGCTCGACCGCCGAACCGCGCTTCTTGATGGTCGCGACGCCGACCTCCCGCTCCCGCAGCAGCGCCTTGAGCTTCTTCAGGTTGAACGGCAGCACATCCGTGATCTCGTACGCGGTGGCGAACGGCGTCGGGCGCAGCTCGTCCGTCGTGATGTAGGCGATCGTCGGGTCGATCAGACGGCCGCCGACGCGGGCCGCGACATCGGCCACGAGATGGGCGCGGATGACGGCGCCGTCCGGCTCGTAGAGCCAGCGGCCGACCGGGCCGGGCTCGGGGTCGGGGAGGAGCGGGGTGCCGATGAGGGAGTGGCCGCTCGGCAGCAGCGTGGCGCGGCGCAGCCCTGGGCGGGCGGTGCCGAACCACAGGACGGCCTCCTTCACATGGCCGTGGTCCGAGATCCACTCGGCCTCCGCGTCCTCGGGGACCGCCTCGTGCGGCACGCCGGGGGCGATCTTGAGGGCGGCGCGCGGCGTGGTGCGGGCGGCCTCGATGGCCCAGGAGAGGGGTGGGGAGTACGCCTCGGGGTCGAAGACGCGGCCCCGTCCGCCGCGCCGGGCCGGATCGACGAAGACCGCGTCGAAGTCCCGGGTGTCGACCTCGGTGACATCGGCGCAGCGGACCTCGATGAGATCGGCCAGACCGAGCGCCTCGGCGTTGGCACGGGTGACGGCGCAGGTCAGCGGGTCGCGATCGACGGCGAGCACGGAGATCCCGGCGCGGGCGAGCGCGATCGCGTCGCCGCCGATGCCGCAGCACAGATCGGCCATGCGGCGGACGCCGAACTCCGCGAAGCGGGAGGCGCGGTACGCGGCCACGGAGGTGCGGGTGGACTGCTCGACGCCGTTCGGCGTGAAGTACATGCGGTACGCGTCCTGGGGGCCGAATTTGGCCACCGCCCGCTGCCGCAGCGCGGCCTGGGTCAGGGCCGCCGAGACCAGCGCCGGGGGATGGTCGCGGCGCAGCCGCGTCGCGGTGGCGAGCTCCTTCGCCGGGTCGTAGTCGCGGAGCGCGGAGAGCAGCGCCTGCCCCTCGTCGCCGAGCAGTGAATCGAAGGCGTCAACGTCCACATGGCCCATTCTCCCCGCTCCCGCGAGCGCATTCGCCCCCGCACGGCGAGCATATGCGCGCCCTCGGACCGAAGATCACTTATGTGATGATGATCAGGACTGGTTTTCCTCGCTGTCTGGTTCTCGTCGGCGCGGCGGCCGTGCTCACGGCCTGTGGATCCCTCGCCGCCGCCCCCGAGCCGCACACCGGCTCCCGCCACGGCGCTCCCATGCCACCGGCCTCCCTCGCCCCGCGGCTGGACGACCCGCCCTCGGTGTCGTCGCAGCCGC
>NZ_JAAAYH010000306.1:0-11039 GCF_018035285.1 Streptomyces sp. MK37H
CGGCGCCGTTCGGCCTCACCGGGCTCGACCCCCGCGACTGCTTCGAACTCGCCGCCCGCTGCGCCCAGATCACCCATGGCCATCCGACGGGCTACTACGCGGCCGGTGCCCTGGCCGCCATGATCGCCTGCCTGCTCGACGGCGAGTCCCTGGAAGGCGCGACGCTGCGCACCCTGGAACTCCTCGCCCGCTACCCCGGCCACGAGGAGACCACCGCCGCCCTCCGTAAGGCGGTCGATCTGGCGGCCGAGGGAGATCCGACGCCCGAGAAGACCGAGTCCCTCGGCGGCGGCTGGGTCGCCGAGGAGGCCCTGGCCATCGCGGTCTACAGCGCCCTGGCCCGTACCCCCGCCCAGCAGATCCTGTACGGCCCCGGCGGCGAGATCAGCTACGACCCGGCGCCACCGCGCACCCCGGTCCAGGCGGCCCTGCTGCTCTCCGTCAACCACTCGGGCGACAGCGACTCGACGGGCTCGATCTGCGGCAACATCCTCGGCGCCCACCACGGCGACCTCCGCCTCCCGCCGTCCTGGCTGTCCCTGACCGAGGGCCGCGGCACGATCGCCGAACTCGCCGACGACTTCGCCTCCGAGTTCCACCGTTCGGTGGAGCTGTACGAGCCTTACGACGACGTGGTCTTCCCCCGCGACCGCTACCCGCTCAGCTGACCGCCCGGGGACTCGGACCGCCCCGGGGAGTCAGACCACCCCGGAGCGGTCCGTGCGGCCGCGCCGGAGCCGGCGCTGGAGCTTGTGGAGGAAGGGGAAGCGCTCGCGCTTCTCGCGGGTGCTGCGGTCGAGCTCTTCCATGAGCCGCTTGGAGCGCTGCTCCATGTCGAGTTCGTCGAGGACGCGGTCGATCTCCGCGAGCAGGGCACCGTGCAGCTGCCACTGGCGGGGGTGCTCCTGGACGCGGCGCAGCAGCAGATCGGCGCCGCGGTCGCGGCTGGCGTGGGCCTTGACGAGTTCGCTGGAGAGGCGGGATTCGGCCTCCTCGGCGTTGGCGCTGACCTGGGTGGTGACCAGGACGGCGAAGCTCTCGACGGCGGCGGCGAGATGGGTGAAGAGGTCCTTCAGGGCATCAGCCACGTCCGGGGGGAAGAGGGGTTCGTCCGTCCGCGCCTTGGCGAGGTCGGTCAGGGTGCGGGTCATGACGCGCAGGATGACGGTGCAGATCTCCAGCGTGTCCAGGCCGGTGCGGAGTACCACGCGGTAGAGGAGGCCCTCCTTGACGCGGGGGTTGAGCCGCACACTGTCCTCCGCCTGCCGGAGGGCGGCGTCGACCTGGGAGATGTCGTGGTCGAGGCGGCGGGCCTCGTAGAGCCGGGCGGCGGCGCGGTCGACGGCGATCTGACTGCCGAGCTCCTCGCCGATGTGCAGCAGCAGCTGACGCATCCGGCGGGCCAGGTCCTCGATGGACTTGCCGGCCGTCTCGACCCACACCGGAGGCGCGAGGAAGAAGTTGAAGCCCAACCCGACACCGGCCCCGATGAGGGTCTCCAGCACCCGGTCCCAGGCGTAGGTGGTCACCTGCGCCACGCCCAGGACCAGCATGGCGCTGATCGCCACCTCCTGGACCCAGTCGCCCACGCGCGTGAGATAGCCGGCGGTCTGGGCGGCGAGGATGATCAGGCACAGGCTCCACCAGGTCAGCCCCACCAGCACGCTGAAGGCGACGGCGATCAGGACGCCCACGACCACGGCCTCGACCCTGCGCAGGCTTCTGGTGAGGGTCGCGTAGAGGGTGACCTGGACGACGAGGAGGGCGGTCAGCGGGGCGGTGAGCGGGGCGGGTTCCTTGCTGAGCTCGAGGGCGACGACGTAGGCGATGGTCGCGGCCGCCGTGGAGCGCACTGTCTGAACGACGACCGGGTCATGGCGTCGTTTGACGAGTTCCGCCAGTGGGTCGAGAACATCGGGCACGTACATGCCCCTTCCACGCCGAGGGGGCCGCCATGTCATCGGGTTTCGCGGACGGGTTAACGTGTCGGGCGTGATCAGCCCATTCAACGGAACGCAGGGGACGGGGGACGGCGCGGCGCTTCCCGGAAGCACCGGCCCGGCCGCCACCGTCGAGGCTCATCCGCGCCAGGTCGGGCGGGTACGGACGAGTTACGCACCCGATCCGGACGGGGATCCGGATCCCGGCGAGATCGTCTGGACATGGGTGCCGTACGAGGAGAACGACGGCCGTGGCAAGGACCGGCCGGTGCTCGTGGTCGCGCGCGAGCTGGCAGGGACGCTGCTCGCTGTGCAACTGTCGAGCAGGCGGCACGACGGCGACCGCGAGTGGGTGCCGATCGGCTCCGGGCCGTGGGACCGGGCCGGACGGGAGTCATGGGTCGATCTGGACCGGGTGCTGCGGGTACACCCGGACGGGATGCGGCGCGAGGCGTGCGCGCTCGACCGGCCGCGCTTCGACCTGGTCGTCATGCGGCTGCGGCAGCGGTACGGCTGGAGCTGAGCGCGGCTCGGCGTGTCTCCGGCTGATCTTGAGGAAACGTCTCAGCCGTCGGCCAGCGCCAGCAGCTTGGTGACCGTGTTCCAGTTGCGGGCGGTGGCCGGTACGCCGAGCCGGGCGTTGGTGACCTTCGCCGCCAGCTTGGAGCGGCCGACCCCGTCCGGGCAGTGCAGGAAGATCTCGCGGCCGATGAGGCGGAACGCCTCCGGGGCGTAGGCGGCCGGATCCAGCGCGTCCAGCGCGGCCGTGTCCGCGGGCACGTCCGCCAGGAAGACCACATGCAGGGTCTTGGGCTCGGCCACGGCCTCCGGATAGGGGTTGGCCCCGATCGCCGCGGCCAGCTCGTCGCGCGTACGGACCATGACGTCCACGGGAAAGCCGAGACCGGCGGCGAAGTGGTCTTCGAGCGTGCGGGCCGTCCGCTCGGGCGGGGTGCCGGGGTCGGCGAAGACGATATTGCCGGTCTGGAGGTGGACGGTGACGTCCTCGAAGCCCAGCTCGGCCATCAGCTCACGCTGCCGGGCCATGGGGAACTTCCTGTTCCCGCCCACATTGATGCCGCGGAGCAGCGCTATCTGAGATGCCATGGGCGGAGAGTACCTCTCCCGGAGTCCCTGGGCCCTGGAGCCCAGAGCCCCCGGGCCCACGGCATGATGGGGGCGTGCGGCTCGAAGCGATCACCTGGGAACGGCTGACGGACGCGACCGCCGACCGCATCGCCGGGCTGACGGCGGCGGACGGCAGCCCCTGGCTGAGAGTGGCCGTCGACGGGGCTCCGGCGGCGCCCACCGGCGAGCTGGCGCGGGATCTGGCGGAGGCGTTGCGCATCCTCGGCCGACCGGCGCTGGTGGTCGCGGCGGCCGGGTTCTGGCGGCCCGCCTCGCTGCGCTACGAGTACGGGAAGCGGGACCCCGACGCGTACTACGACCGCTGGCTGGACACCGGAGCCCTGTGGCGCGAGGTCTTCGATCCGCTGGAACCGGGGCCGGGCGGCACCGGGCGGGTGCTGCCCGACCTGTGGGATCCGGAGACCGACCGGGCCACGCGCAGCCCGTACGCCGAACTTCCGCCGGGCGGGGTGCTGTTGCTGCACGGCGCGCTGCTGCTGGGGCACTGGTTCCCGTTCGACCTCTCGGTGCATCTGCGGCTGTCCCCGGCCGCCCTCGCCCGCCGCACCGACGAGGGCGAACGCTGGACCCTGCCCGCCTTCGCACGCTACGAGGACGAGGTGGGGCCGGGTGAGGCGGCGGATGTGGTGGTGCGGATGGACGACCCCCGGCATCCGGCCTGGCACCGCCCGGAGCCGTAGCCGGGTACGTTTCGAGGCGGTGCGCAGGGGGTCATGTCCGGGTTGGTGCGCAGGGTTCACTTCTTGGTCGGCGGGCATTCCTTCCAGGCGAAGTGATAGGTGGTGCTCACATCGCCGTCCGTCGAGTCCATGGCGATGAAGCTCGTCGTTTCATTGGTGTTGGACGTTCCGGCGTTGACCCGCAACTCGGTGTTGATGTTGAAGTTGCGGAGTTCACCGCAGGGCGACCACACCACGGTGGCGATATCGGATACGTCGGTGGCCTGCCAGTTGTCGTCGTAGGCGCCGGTGTAGCCATGCGTGTTCGACGAGGTCTGCGACTGCCCCTGGAAGTAGTACGAGGCCTTCTGCGTGGCGGACGCGCCCTTTTCCAGGTGGGCGAAACCACGGTAGTCGACACTGGCGATGGCGTAGGAGAAGCCCTGTGGCACATGCGTGACCAGACTCAGCTGACAGTTCTTTCTGAAGTCCGTCGGCTTGGATCCCTTGCCCACCTGCGCGAGATACTCGCTGTAGGTCACGGTGAAGGCCGTGTTGTCCGGGGAGACGGCGATCGCCGCGGTGCCCGCCGGGCAGCCCGACCCATTGACGGTCGCGACCGTGATCACGATCTTGTCGGGCGGCACGGTGTCGAACGGGGGTTGTGCGTATGCCTGGGAAGTGAGCGTCGAGGCGAATAACGCCGCGACCACGCCGCCTGCGTACAGAACACCGGGCATGATTCTCCATTCGATGGTGGATTTACCGGGCTACCGGACGGCGGAAGGGCATTCCTTCCAGGCCAGGTGGTAAACCGTGTTGACCCCGCCGTCCGTCGAGTCCATGGCCATGAAGCTGGTGGTGCCCGCAGGAGAGGTGCCGGCGTTGACCCGCAGCTCGGTGTTGACGTTGAAGTTGCGGTCCTGGCCGCAGGGGGCCCACACCAGGGCGCTGTAGTCGGTGCTGTCGGCGGTCTGCCAGTTGTCGTTGTACGGACCGCTGAAGTCATGGGTCCGCGACGCGGTGTCCGACGAGCCCTGGAAGTAGTAGCTCGCCTTCTCGGTGCCCTTGGCGCCCTTTTCGAGGTAGCCATAGCCCCGGTAGTCGACCTGGGCGATGGCGTAGGTGAACCCCTGCGGCACATGCACGCCCAGGCTGAGCTGGCAGTTCTTACGGATGTCGGTCGGATCCGCACCGGGGCCGACCTGGGCGAGATAGTCGCTGTAGGTCACGGTGAACGCCGAGTTGTCGGCGGATACGGCCACGGCGGTGGTGCCCTTGGGGCAGCCCGAGCCGTTCACCGTCTTGACGCTTATCTGGATCTTTTCCGGCGGCCCATCAGGGGCCGAGGAAACACCCTGGGTGGAAAGGGCCGAGGCGAATAGCGCCGCGGCCGCGCCGCCCGCGAGCAGAACACCGGACATGGTTCTCCAATTCGATCACTTGTGGGGACGTAGTTGAGCGATGAATTTCCGATGAGCGGGAGAGCGAGGAAGGCAAGGAAGGGCAAGGAAGAGCGGGGGTGCGGGACGTGCGGGAAGTGCCGGCAGAGCAGGTGGCACGCACGATCGGTGGAGCGGGAGAGCTGAAGAGCGGAAGAGCGTTATCGCGCGGTACGGTTCGTACGGCCGAACGCAATGAGAGCCCCATGCCCGGCTGGTGACGGAAAGCCAGGGCGATGGGCGCTCTTAAGATAAGGGTGATAGGCAAGCACCACAAGACGGCCGCGGAATTCCGCAACAAGATGTTTCCGTCCGGCCGGGAAGAACGATTCAGAAGAGCGGTTGCGGAAGAACGCCTTCCAGTGCCAGCAGGATGCGCTTGGTCTCCAGCCCGCCGCCGAAGCCGCCGATGCCCCCGCCACTCTCCACCACTCGGTGGCACGGCACCACGACCGGCAGCGGATTGCTCCCCATGGCCACGCCGACGGCGCGGGCCGCGCCCGGCTCACCCACCCGGTCGGCGAGGTTCTGATAGCCGACGACCGTTCCATAGGGCACATGCGCGGCCAGCTCGCGCAGCACCCGGCGGTTGAAGCCGGTGATCAGGGACCAGTCCAGGGAGAGGGTGAACGCCTTGGTGTCCCCGGCGAAATAGCTCTCCATCTGCCGTATCGCCTCGGTCAGATGCCCGGCGCAGCGCGGTGCGGACGGGGCGGCCGCGGTGCCGGGGGCCTCGGGCGCCACGGCGGTGGGCTCGGTGCCGAGGCGGCGCGTCAGCCTGGCGACGGCCTCGGCCGCCGTCTTCTCCTCCGCGTGGAAGACCACCTGGGCCAGCCCCTCGTCGGTGGCCGCGAGCAGCAGCGGGCCGATGGGCGTGGCCAGGACCGCCCAGGCCCAGGCGCGGGCGTCCCGCCCCTCTGGGTGCTCCCGCCGCTCCGGCCGCTGCCGCGGGTCCGGCCGTGTCTGCCGCTCTGCGATCGTCACGCCTTCAGCGTAGGACCCGCCACCGACAGCGCCGCCGACAGCGCCCCGCCGGTCGGTCGGCGGGGCGCCTCGTCAGGGGGAGTCGTGGCTCACGAGGCGTCGTCGAGGGCGTCCCGGATCACATCGGGCTTGTTGGTGATGATGCCGTTCACGCCCATGCCCGCGACCGAGACCGCCGTCGGGCCGTCGTTGACGGTCCAGGTGTAGACCTCCAGCGGCTTGCCGTGCGCCCCGTCCACCGATCGCACCGCGGACACATAGCCGGCGTCGATGGTCGTGTAGCTGGGGTTGATCTGGTCGGAGAACTCGGCGTACTCCGGCAGATCGGCGACGGCCGGGGTACCCAGGAAGCCGGTCTTGACGTCGGGGCGCAGCCGGTGGACCGTCCGCACGGAGTCGGCGCTGAAGCTCTGGACGATCAGCCGGCGCTTGTGCCGGTGGTCCAGCCAGCCCTCTCTTCGCAGCTCCCGCAGCGTCTGGCGCTCGATCCCCGGATAGAGCTCGGGAGCCTTGAGCTCCAGCAGGAGCTTTTGGTGGTTGTCCGAAACCCGGTCCATGTACTCCTCCAGGGTGGGCACCGCCTCGCCCTGGAACTCGGGGCCGAACCAGCTTCCGGCGTCCAGCTTCTCGATCTCGTCGAGGGTGAAGTCGGAGATCTTCCAGGGCGCGCGGTCGGGGAAGACCTGCTCGACGTCGGTGGTCCGGCTCAGCGTGGTGTCGTGCATGACGATCAGCTCGCCGTCCCTGGTGCGCTGGACGTCGTTCTCCACCCAGTCGATACCCAGGTCGTCGGCGGCGTCGACGGCGGCCAGGGTGTTCTCGGGGGCGTACGCGGAGGCACCGCGATGGGCCACGGTGACCGTGTGGTGGTGCGTCGTCCGGCCGGTGCTGGCCTGGGCCGTGGCCGTGGGGAGGAAGAGCGCGGACATCCCGATGAGCGCGCCGGTTAACGCGGCGGCCGGGCGGATCTGCATACGGACTCCTCGCGTCGTCTGATTCTCGTCCGACTCATGGACGGGCAGAGGGTCCCAGATGCGCGGCAGTGGAGGATAGGTGTCGGATGGACGGAAAATTCGTGTCACGGGCGATATAATGCGGGTGATCATCCGAATCCGGCCGGAGGGCCGGGGTGGGAGTGGCGCGAACGAGCGCTCCGCCGTTGTCAGTGGTGAGTCGTACGGTTGGTCTCATGCGGCCCGTAACTCAGCTCGAACGCAAGGTGGCGCCCTTCGAGGTCGTCAGCCCCTATCAGCCCAGCGGTGACCAGCCCACCGCCATCGCCGACCTCGACCGGCGCGTCCGCGCGGGGGAGAGGGATGTCGTCCTGCTCGGCGCGACCGGCACCGGCAAGTCCGCGACCACCGCATGGATGATCGAGAAACTTCAGCGGCCCACGCTGGTCATGGCTCCGAACAAGACGCTGGCCGCCCAGCTGGCCAATGAGTTCCGCGAGCTGCTGCCGAACAACGCGGTCGAGTACTTCGTCTCGTACTACGACTACTACCAGCCCGAGGCGTACGTCCCGCAGTCGGACACCTATATCGAGAAGGACTCCTCGATCAACGAGGAGGTGGAGCGGCTGCGCCACTCGGCGACGAACTCGCTGCTCACCCGGCGTGACGTGGTCGTGGTGGCCTCCGTTTCCTGCATTTACGGCCTCGGTACGCCGCAGGAGTACGTGGACCGCATGGTGCCGCTCAAGGTCGGCGAGGAGATCGACCGCGATCAGCTGCTGCGTCGCTTTGTCGATATTCAGTACAACCGCAATGACATGGCGTTCACCCGGGGCACCTTCCGGGTCCGCGGCGACACCATCGAGATCTTCCCGGTCTACGAGGAGCTCGCGGTCCGCATCGAGATGTTCGGCGACGAGATCGAGGCGCTCTCCACGCTCCACCCGCTCACCGGCGAAGTGATCAGCGACGACCAGGAGCTGTATGTCTTCCCGGCCACCCACTACGTGGCCGGGCCCGAGCGCATGGAGAAGGCCATCGCCGGGATCGAGGCCGAGCTGGAGCAGACCCTGGCCCGGATGGAGAAGCAGGGCAAGCTGCTGGAGGCCCAGCGGCTGCGGATGCGCACCACCTACGACATCGAGATGATGCGGCAGATCGGCACCTGCTCCGGCATCGAGAACTACTCGCTGCACATCGACGGCCGTGAGACCGGATCCCCGCCGCACACCCTGCTCGACTACTTCCCGGAGGACTTCCTCCTGGTCATCGACGAGTCGCATGTCACGGTGCCGCAGATCGGCGCGATGTACGAGGGCGACGCCTCCCGGAAGCGGACCCTGATCGAGCACGGCTTCCGGCTGCCCTCCGCACTGGACAACCGCCCGCTGAAGTGGGAGGAGTTCCTGGAGCGCGTCGGCCAGACGGTCTATCTCTCCGCCACCCCGGGGACGTACGAGATGTCCCGCGGCGACGGCTTCGTGGAGCAGATCATCCGCCCGACCGGCCTGGTCGACCCGGAGGTCGTCGTCAAGCCGACCGAGGGCCAGATCGACGATCTCATCCATGAGATCCGCACCCGCACCGAGAAGGACGAGCGCGTCCTGGTCACCACCCTCACCAAGAAGATGGCCGAGGACCTCACCGACTACATGCTCGAGCTGGGCATCCAGGTGCGCTATCTGCACAGCGATGTGGACACCCTGCGCCGGGTCGAGCTGCTGCGCGAGCTGCGCGCCGGTGAGTTCGACGTGCTGGTGGGCATCAACCTGCTGCGGGAGGGCCTCGACCTTCCGGAGGTCTCGCTGGTCGCCATCCTCGACGCCGACAAGGAGGGCTTCCTGCGCTCGGGCACCTCGCTGATCCAGACCATCGGCCGTGCCGCCCGTAACGTCTCGGGCCAGGTGCATATGTACGCCGACAAGGTCACCCCGGCGATGGCGAAGGCCATCGACGAGACCAACCGCCGCCGCGAGAAGCAGATCGCGTTCAACAAGGCCAACAAGATCGATCCGCAGCCGCTGCGCAAGAAGATCAACGACATCGTGGCCCAGATCGCCCGCGAGGACGTCGACACGGAGGAGCTGCTCGGCACCGGCTACCGCAAGGCGAAGGACGGCAAGGGCGCGAAGGCGGCCGAGCCGGCGGCCGGCGGCAAGGCGGCCAAGGGCGGTAAGGCCAAGGCCGCCAAGGGAAAGGCCAAGGAGGCGGTGCTGACCGACCGGCCCGCGGCCGAGCTCGCCGAGCAGATCGAGGAGATGACCGACCGCATGCGGGCCGCGGCGGCGGAGCTCCAGTTCGAGGTGGCGGCCCGACTGCGCGACGAGGTATCGGAGTTGAAGAAGGAGCTGCGGCAGATGCGGGAGGCCGGAGTTTCCTGATCACCGGGCGCCCCGGGTCCTCACCGGGGCGCCCGCGGGTTCTCTGTGTTGCAAGACCGACACAAAAGTCCGCTCGTCCGGCCGGAGCCCTGGCGGCAGTGCATAGGGTTTTCGGAAGGGCCGTGCGTACGGCGCGGCCACGGTCGCATCCGCGGCGGCCACGGGGAATCGAGAGACGAGAGTAGGGACAGCGCGTGACGGTCAACATGTCCAAGGGACAGGCCATCAGCCTGCAGAAGGCCGACGGGGGCACCCTGACCGCGGTGCGGATGGGGCTGGGCTGGCAGGCGGCGCCCCGCCGCGGGCTGTTCGGCTCCCGTACGCGGGAGATCGACCTCGACGCGTCGGCCGTCCTCTTCGCCGACAAGCAGCCGACCGATGTCGTCTTCTTCCGCCACCTGGTCAGCGACGACGGCTCGGTCCGCCACACCGGTGACAACCTCGTGGGCGGCGCCGGGCAGGGCGGGGACGACGAGGCCATTCTGGTCGACCTCCAGCGGGTGCCCGTCCACATCGACCAGATCGTCTTCACGGTGAACTCCTTCACCGGCCAGACCTTCGCCGAGGTGCAGAACGCGTTCTGCCGGCTGGTGGACGAGACCAACGGTCAGGAACTCGCCCGCTACACCCTCACCGGCGGCGGGCAGTACACCGCCCAGATCATGGCCACGGTCCAGCGCGCGGGCGGCTCCTGGCAGATGAAGGCGGTCGGCGAGCCGGCCAACGGCCGCACCTTCCAGGACCTGATGCCGCACATCCTGCCGCATCTGTAAAGGCGTACCGCATCTGTAAAGGCGTATCGCCCAGGTGAGCGCGTCGGCCCGGTTGAGCAGAGCTCGCCGGGCCGACGCGCTCACCGCACCACCGCATCACCACCCACACGTACGGCACACAACGGAACACAACGAGGGGACGCAGCCATGACGGCCGAGCTGGTCCGAGGGCAGAACCACCCGCTGCCCCAGACCCGTTTGGAGATCCGGATCTCTGCGGGCAATCCGATCGTGGCCGGGGCGACACTCGGCGATGAGCGGGGCACGGTGCACGGCGCCGAATGGGTCGCGCATCCCGCCTCGCCCCAGCTGGCCGGGATAGAGGTGCCCAAACAGGCGGCGGCCGACCACCGGCTCGCCGTGGACCTCGACGCGATGCCCGAGCACATCCACCGGGTCACCGTGCTGCTCGCGCTGCCGACCGGCGTCGGCGGCCCGGCCCGGTTCGGCGCCATGGCCGCGCCGTTCGTCGCCGTCACCGGCCTCGACGGCACCGAGATCGCCAGCTACACCATCACCGACCTGGACTCGGAGTCCGCGGTGGCCGCACTGGAGCTCTACCGCAGGCAGGGCGCCTGGAAGGTGCGCGCCATCGGCCAGGGGTACGCGGGCGGGCTGGCCGCCATGCTGCACGACCAGGGGCTGGAGCAGGGCGCCGGTCTCGCGGCGCGGATCAACGAGGCGGTGGCCCGTGGCATGGCCCGCTCGGTGGCCCAGCCCCCGCCCCGCCCCGAGGGCGACGGCCGGGTGCGCACGGC
>NZ_JAAAYH010000307.1:0-10963 GCF_018035285.1 Streptomyces sp. MK37H
GAAGGCTTTCGAGCCCTCCTTGGCGTCGGCGGTGTCGAAGATGGGCCAACCGCGCTCGAGTTCGGACCTCAGGCCGTCGGTCTCGGTCATCTCGGCGGTCTCGTAGACGGACGCCTTGACGGCCTCGACGGCCAGCGGGCCGTTGGCGTTGATCAGCTCGGCGATCTCCAGGGCCTTCTCCAGCGCCGTGCCGTCCGGGACGACATGGCCGATCAGCCCGATCCGCGCCGCCTCCTCGGCCGGGTAGGGACGCCCGGTGAGCAGCATCTCCAGGGCGTGGGTGCGGGGCAGTTGGCGGGCCAGCCGTACGGTGGAGCCGCCGATGGGGAACAGCCCGCGCCGGACCTCGAAGAGCCCGAAGGTGGCGCCGCGGCCCGCGACCCGGATGTCGGTGCCCTGGAGGATCTCGGTGCCGCCCGCGACACAGGGGCCCTCGACGGCGGCGATCACCGGCTTGCGCGGCCGATGGTGGCGGAGCATCGCCTTCCAGTGCAGATCGGGGTCGGCCGCGAGGCGGTCGCGGACATGCTGTCCGTCCATCCGGCCGCCGCCCGCGAGCGCCTTGAGGTCCATTCCCGCGCAGAAGGCCCCACCGGCGCCGGTGAGCACCACGGAGCGCACGGCGTCGTCCTCGTCGGCCTCGGTCCAGCCGTCGTACAGCCCGACCAGCATCGGCAGCGAGAGCGCGTTCCTGGCCTCGGGCCGGTTCAAGGTGAGCACCAGGGTCGCGCCGACGCGCTCGACGATGAGGTGTTCGGTCCCGCTTGTCACGACGTCCTCCCGTCTCGAGACCTAGAACAGGTTGCAGCAGCCGGGGACCGACTTCAAGAGAAATCTGATGCTCAGTCAGATTTCTTGTTCCGCAGGCCTTCCCACCTCATCCCGGCGCGGCTCTAATGAGCGCCGAGCCGCCGGATCGAGGGGTATCGAGGGGTCAGGAGGAGTCGTGGAGTACAACCTTGCCGACCTGTTCGAGTCGATCGTCGACACGGTGCCGGGCAGAGAGGCGCTGGTGTACCTCGACCACCCCGGCACCGGGGCCGAACGGCGGCTCAGCTACGCCCAGCTGGACGCGGCCGCCAACCGGCTCGGCCACCATCTGATGGACAGCGGTATCGCCCCGGGCGAGCATGTCGGTCTGCATCTGTGCAACGGCGTGGAGTACCTCCAGACCGCACTGGCCTGTCTGAAGATCCGGGCGGTGCCGGTGAACGTCAACTACCGCTACGTCGAAGACGAGTTGGTCTACCTCTACCGCGACGCCGAGCTGGCCGCGCTGGTCTACGACGCCGAGTTCGGCGCGCGGGTGGCCGCCGCGCTGCCCCACACCGGCACCCTGCGCCATCTGGTGCGGGTCGGCACCGGGGACGACCCCGGTCCGTCCGTGGCGTTCACCGACGCCGAGGCGTCCGGGTCGCCCGAGCGCGGCTTCCCGGCGCGGTCCGCCGACGACCGCTTCATCATCTACACGGGCGGCACCACCGGGATGCCCAAGGGCGTGGTCTGGCGGCAGGAGGACCTCTTCTTCTCCGGACTGGGCGGCGGCGCTCCCACCGGCCGGCCCGTCGAGCGCCCGGAGGAGCTGGCCGAGCGGGTGGCCGCGGGCGGCGAGGGGCTGGTCTTCTTCCCCACCCCGCCGCTGATGCACGGAACCTCCACCCTTACGGCCTTCATCGCGTTCAACTTCGGCCAGAAGGTGGTGCTGCACCGGAAGTTCATGCCGGAGGCGGTGCTGAGGACGATCGAGAAGGAGAAGGTCACCGCGGCCTCGCTGGTCGGCGACGCGATGCTGCGGCCCCTGGTGGACGCCCTGACCGGCCCCCTCAAGGGCACCGATCTCTCCTCGCTGCTCAGCGTCAGCAGCTCGGGCGCGATCCTCTCGGAGACCGTACGAGCCCAGTTCGCCGAGCTCTCCCCGCACACCCTGCTGCTGAACAACTTCGGCTCCTCGGAGTCCGGGTTCAACGGCACGGCCACCGCCGACTCCGGCCCCGAGAAGGGCTTCCGGCTGCGCGTCAACGCCCGTACGACGGTGGTGGACCCGGCGACCCTCGCCCCGGTCGCGCCCGGTGAGCCCGGCCGGATCGCCCAGCGCGGCCATGTGCCGCTCGGCTACTACAACGACCCGAAGAAGACCGCCGAGACGTTCTTCGAGGCGGGCGGGGAGCGCTGGGTGCTGCTCGGCGACATGGCGACCGTCGACGAGAACGGTGTGATCACCGTCCTCGGGCGCGGTTCCCAGTGCATCAACACCGGGGGCGAGAAGGTTTATCCGGAGGAGGTCGAACAGGCCCTGAAGGCCCATCCGGATGTGTACGACGCGCTGGTGGCGGGCGTTCCGGACACCCGCTGGGGCCATCGCGTCGCGGCCGTCGTCCAGCCCCGGGCGGAGGCGTCCGGGCTCACCGCCGACGCGGTCCGCGCCCACTGCCGGGAGCGGCTCGCGGGCTACAAGATCCCCCGTACGGTCGTCTTCACCGACCGTATCCAGCGCTCCCCCAGCGGCAAGGCGGACTACCGCTGGGCGCGGGCGGTGGCGGCGGGAGCGGACCAGGACGCCTCGCACGGTGGATGAACCGCCGCGCCGACTAGGCTGACCGGGTGCCCCTTCCACCTGTGACTCCTGCGACTCCCGTGGCTCCCGCAACGGCCGGTCTTCCTCCTGTACCCCTCGCCGACGGGATCACGATGCGGATCGCCGCCGAGGACGACGCCGAGGCGCTCGCGGACGCGTTCACGCGCAACCATGAGCATCTGCGCCCCTCCAGCCCACGGCGGGACGAGAGCTTCTTCACCGCCGACGGCCAGGCCGCCCGGCTGCGGGACCAGCTGGAGCAGTGGAAGTCCGGCCGGATGGTGCCCTGGGTGCTGGCCGGCGGCGAGCGGATCCTGGGCACGGTCACGCTGTCGCACATCGTCCTCGGGCCCTGGCGCAACGCCCATCTCGGCTACTGGATCGACGCCGGGCACGTCGGCCGCGGGCTGGCCACCCTGGCCGTCCGGTCCGTCTGCCGGACGGCCGATGAGGGGCTCGGGCTGCACCGGATCGAGGCCAGCACACTGGTGGAGAACGTTCCGTCCCAACGCACCCTGCTGGGCTGCGGATTCATCCGGATCGGCATGGCGCCGGACTATCTGCACATCGCCGGCGCCTGGCGGGACCATCTGCTCTTCCAACGCGTCCTGAACGACCGTCCCGTGCCCTGACCGCCGCCTTACGGCGCTCCGCGCTCGCACGCCGAGGGCAGCGAGCGGCCCAGCGCCACGGTGTGCAGCGGGTCCAGATGCCGCCCGTGGACCACGGCGGCGGCTCCGGCCGTGAGGTGCCCCACGCAGGAGGGGGACTCACGCACGGCCGCCGAGTCCGCGATGGCGCGTACGAGTTCACCGTTGATCCGGTTGATCTCCAGCCGGACGCGCCCGAGGTCGGGGCGTTCGGTGGGCGCCTGTGAGGGGTCGGCGTCCCAGCGGCTGTAGAGGCCGCGCTGGACGACCTTGCTGGCCTCGATCTGGTCGCGGAAGATCTTCGAAGTGGCCACCGGGTCGGCGCCCAGCTCCTCGGCCTGCCGCGCCACCGCCTCCAGCACCTCCCGCTCCCGCGCCGGGTCGTCGATCGGGCTGTCCGTGCCCCACTTCGCGGCGGCGACCTCGTCGGCCACCAGCACCCGCTGCGCGGACAGTTCGACCAGCGGCCGCAGGGTGCCGTGCCGGACACGGGCCGGGCCGGCCGGTGCGGCCACGGCGGCGGTGGCCCCGGTCGCCAGCACGGCGGTGGCCAGTACGGCGATCAGCGCATGGCGCGGGGACGGATACGGTCGCATGGGCGGGGTTCCTCTCTCGGCGGTATGGGCGGCCCGCGCCATCGTCCAGGCGGCCGGGTTGGCGGGTTGGCGGGTTCTGGAACGATAGGGCGCAGCACCGCGAGCACGCCACGGGGCCGGTCCCGTGGGAAGCGGAACCGGCCCCGTCAGCACTGGCCGGCTCAGGCGGGCTGTGGCGGCCGGGCCAGCTCGGCCTGGCCGAACAGCAGGGCGTAGCCCTCGGGCAGCTGGCCGAGGATGCGGCGCAGCAGCTCCGGGCCCGCCACCCGCCCGATGATTCCCAGCACCGATCCGGCGTCCCAGCGGGCCGTCGCCCGGGTGGATCCGGGGGTATGCGCGGCGATGTCCTTGACGAATCCCCAGCCGGTCAGCCGCTCGGAACCGGGGATCTCGGCGGCGAGCACCCGCGCCGCCCTCCGGGGCAGTGCCGCGGCGAGGGCGACCCGTTCCTCACCGGTGAGCTGACGTCCCAGGGCGGCCAGCACGGTGCGGGTGACCTCCTCGGCCCTTTCTCGGGTGGAGTAGAGGCCGTCGTACCGCACCGCCTCGATCAGCTCGTCGTACGTCATACCGGGCTCCTGCGGCCCCGGGCGACGCTGCTGGAACATGGGTGTGAAGGTGCCTTTCTCGTGAAGGGGTGGGGATGCGTCAGGCGGTCAGCTGGTGGGGCGCGCCCGTCCCGTCGCTGATCTTGATCTTGCGCGGCTTGGCCTTCTCCGAGACCGGCAGGCGCAGGGTGAGGACCCCCGCGTCGTACGAGGCGTCGATCCGCTCGGTGTCGAGGGTGTCCCCGAGGATGAGCTGACGGGTGTGGAGGCCGGACGGGCGCTCCGAGGCGATCATCTCGGCGCCCTCGGGGGCCGGGGAGCGGCGCTCGGCGCGGACGGTCAGCACATTGCGCTCGACATCGAGGTCGATGGTGTCCGGATCGATGCCCGGGAGATCGAAGTGGACGACGAACTCGTCGCCCGCGCGGTAGGCGTCCATCGGCATGGCGGCCGGCCGTACGGCGGTGCCGAGCAGCTGCTGGGACAGTCGGTCGAGTTCCCGGAAGGCGTCGGTGCGCATGAGCATCACAGATCACTCCTTTTCGTATCGCGCTGCGTGCGATGCCCTATGCCTTTTTATATAGCGCGAGCGACATTAAGTTGACAACCCCACACTCAATGCGGGGCCTGACCTGCATCGACCGCACCTTCCCAGTACGGCTCGCGCAGCCGCCGCTTGTAGAGCTTGCCGTTGGGGTCGCGTGGCATCTCGGCGATGAACTCCACCGACTTGGGGCATTTGTAGCCCGCGAGCCGGGTGGTGCAGTGGGCGAGGATCTCCTCGGCCAGACCGGGCCCCGGCGCATGCCCCTCGGCGGGCTCCACGACCGCGATGACCTGCTCGCCCCAGTCCTCGTGGGGGATTCCGAAGGCGGCGGCGTCGGCCACGGCCGGATGGGTGAGCAGCGCGGCCTCGATCTCGGCGGGGTAGATGTTGACCCCGCCGGAGATGATCAGGTCGATCTTGCGGTCGCGGAGGTAGAGATAGCCGTCCTCGTCCAGGAGGCCGAGGTCGCCGACGGTGAAGAAGTCGCCGATGCGGTTCTTCTCGGTCTTGGACTTGTCCTTGTGGTAGGCGAAGCCCCCGGTGCTCATCTTCATGTAGACGGTGCCGAGTTCACCGGCGGCGAGCCGGGTGCCCTCGTCGTCGAAGATGGCGATCTCGCTGATGGGCCAGGGGCGGCCGACGGTCCCCGGCTTCTTCAGCCAGTCCTCGGCGGTGGCGAAGGCGCCGCCGCCCTCGCTGGCCGCGTAGTACTCCTCGACACAGCCGCCCCACCAGTCGATCATTCCGCGTTTGACGTGGTCGGGGCAGGGCGCGGCGCCATGGATGGCGTGGCGCATCGACGAGACGTCGTAGGACCGCTTGACCTCGTCGGGGAGGGCGAGCAGCCGGTGGAACTGGGTCGGCACCATATGGGTGTGCGTACAGCGGTAGGTGTCGATCAGGCGCAGCATCTCCTGGGGCGTCCACTTGTCCATGAGGACCAGGGGATGGCCGATGTGCAGCGAGGAGCTCGCGAACTGCAGAACGGCGGTGTGGTAGAGCGGTGAGCACACCAGATGGACGTGGTCGGGCTCCTCGGCGCGCGGGGTGATGCCGAAGAACCGCAGGAAGCCGCCGAGGTGGCTCTCCTCGGGGAGCTTTCCGGTCAGCGCACGGCGGATTCCGCGCGGCCGGCCCGTGGTGCCGGAGGTGTAGTTCATCACCCAGCCCAGCTCGCGGTCGGCGGGCGGCTCCTCCGGCTGCCCCTCGAGGAGCTCGGCGTACGGGCGGAAGCCGTCGATGGCACCGACGGCGTAGCGGTGGGTCGCGGGCAGCCCGGCCTCGTCGGCGGCCGCGGCCGCCTGCCCGCCGTAGCGCTCATGGGCGATCAGCACCTTGGCGCCGGAGTCGGAGACGATCCAGGCGATCTCGGGGCCGACCAGATGGTGGTTGACCGGCACCAGATAGAGCCCGGCCTGGGTGGCGGCGAGCGCGGCGACGAAGAACTCCACCCCGTTGGGCAGGACGACCGCCAGGGCGTCGCCGCGGCGCAGCCCGGCGGCGCGCAGCCCGGCGACGAGCCGGTTGCACGCGCTGTGCAGCCGCCCGGCGGTCCACTCCTCGCCGTCCGGGGCGATGAGCACGATGCGGTCGGGCTCGAGCGCGGCCTGGGCCCAGAAGCCGTTGGGTGTAGGGGACATGGCGGTCCGGTCCTCCTTCTGACGGCGGGGTCGGGGAATGTGGAACGGGAGTGGTCGAACGGGGGTGTGCGGGGCGGGCGCGTCAGGCGCGTCCGGCGATGCGGTTGACGCGGTCGATGGCGCGCTCGAAGCCGCGGGTCAGATCGTCGAAGACCGCTTGCACCGGGCGGACGGAGTCCATCCGGCCGACGATCTGGCCGACGGGCGTGCCGAGCAGCGGTTCCACCTCGTACTTCTGGATGCGTGAGACGGCCTCGGCCACCAGCAGCCCCTGGAGCGGCATGGGCAGCGGACCCGGGCCGTCCGGGTCCTCCCAGGCGTCGGTCCACTCGGTGCGCAGCTGGCGGGCGGGTTTACCGGTGAGGGCGCGGGAGCGCACGGTGTCCCCGGATCCGGCCGCCAGCAGCTTGCGGATGAGGGCCGCCGAATGGAGTTCGGCCTCCTCGGTGGTGAGCCAGAGGGAGCCGATCCACACGCCCTGGGCGCCGAGGGCCAGCCCGGCGGCGATCTGCTCGCCGCTGCCGATGCCGCCCGCGGCGAGCACGGGCAGCGGGTCCACGGCCCGCACCACCTCGGGGGTGAGCACCATGGAGGCGATCTCGCCGGTGTGGCCGCCCGCCTCATAGCCCTGGGCGACGATGACATCCAGCCCGGCCTCCTTGTGGTGGAGGGCGTGGCGGGCGCTGCCCGCGAGGGCGGCCACGAGGATGCCGTGGTCATGGGCGCGGGCCACGACATCGGCCGGGGGTGAGCCCAGGGCGTTGGCCAGGAGTTTCACGGGGTAGTCGAAGGCCACGTCGAGCTGGCTGCGGGCCACCTGCTCGAGCCAGCCGGTGATCCGCCAGCCGGACGCCTCGCCCTCGGCGAGCTCGGGGACGCCGTGCTTGGCGAGGGTCTCCCGGACGAAGGCGCGGTGCCCCTCGGGGATCATCGCCTCGATATCGGCCTCGGTGACCCCCTCCACCTTCTTCGCGGGCATCACGACGTCCAGGCCGTACGGTCTGCCGTCGGTGTGCGCTTCCATCCAGTCGAGGTCGCGGGCCAGCTCCTCGCCCGCGCCGTAGCGGACCGCGCCGAGCACACCGAAGCCGCCGGCCCGGCTGATCGCCGCGGCCACGGCGGGGAACGGCGTGAAACCGAAGACGGCGTGCTCGACACCCAGCCTTGTGCTCAGCTCCGTCTGCATGAGCGGCAGGATGCCGCAGGGCGCCGGACGAAGGAAGAGTTTTTCTGACGCTACGTCAGATTCGGAGCAGGAAAACCGCGCACCGGGCCGTCCGGAGGGCTCTCGGGGTCACTTCTCCAGCACCGCCATGGCGGCGTTGTGCCCGGGGATTCCGCTCACCCCGCCGCCGCGCACCGCACCCGCGCCGCACAGCAGCACATTGGCGTGGCGCGTCTCCACGCCCCAGCGGCCGGTGCCCTCCTGGGCGTACGGGAAGGCCAGGTCCCGATGGAAGATGTTGCCGCCGGGCAGCCGCAGGTCGGCGTCCAGGTCCAGCGGGGTTTTGGCCTCGATGCACGGCCGCCCGTCGGCGTCCTGGGCCAGACAGTCGGTGATCGGCTCGGCGAGATGGGCGTCCAGCTCCGCGAGGGTGGCGCGCAGCAGCGCGGTGCGCGCCGCGTCGTTGTCCTCGGTGAACAGCCGGGCGGGGGTGTGCAGTCCGAACAGGGTCAGGGTCTGATAGCCCTCGCGGGCGAGTTCCGGGCCGAGGATCGACGGATCGGTCAGCGAGTGGCAGTAGATCTCCGATGGCGGCCGGTGCGGCAGCTCCCCCGCGGCCGCCTGGCGGTACGCCTCCTCCAGCGCGCCGTACCCCTCGGCGATGTGGAACGTCCCGGAGAACGCCTCGCGCGGGTCCACCTCGCGGTCGCGCAGCGCGGGCAGCCTGCGCAACAGCATGTTCACCTTCAGCTGCGCCCCTTCGGCGGGCGGGGCGGGCGGCTGCTCGCCCAGCAGCCGGGCCAGTTCGCGCGGCGCCGCCCCGACGAGCACATACCGGGCGGCCGCGGTGCCCTCCCCCGCCTCGCCCTCGTACCGCACCTCGGCCGAGGTGCCGTCGGTGGCGATCGACGTGGCCTCGCGCCCGGTCACGATCCGCGCGCCCGCCGCGCGGGCGGCGTCGGCGAGGGCATCGGTGAGCGCGCCCATGCCGCCGACGGGGACGTCCCAGTCGCCGGTGCCGCCGCCGATCACGTGGTAGAGGAAGCAGCGGTTCTGACGCAGCGACGGGTCGTGGGCCCGGGCGAAGGTGCCGATGAGCGCGTCGGTGAGGACCACGCCTCGGACGAGGTCGTCGTCGAACGCGGCCTCGATCGCCTCCCCCAGCGGCCGCTCGAACAGCGCCTGCCACGCCGCGTCGTCCCCGATCCGCGCCCGCAACTCCTCCCGGGTGGGCAGCGGCTGGGTCAGCGTGGGGAAGACCCGCTCGGCGACGCGCTGGGTCATGCCGTAGAACCGCTCCCAGGACGCGTACTCCCGCTCCGACCCGGTCAACCGCTCGAAAGCGGCGCGCGTCCTGCTCGTGGCGGCGGTGTCCACCAGCAGCCCGGTGGGGCGCCCGCCCCGGACGTCGGGCGTGTACGAGGACACCGCGCGCTTGCGCACCGCGAAGCGCAGTCCGAGGTCGTCGACGATCCGCCGCGGCAACAGGCTGACCAGGTAGGAGTAGCGGGAGAGCCGTGCGTCCACCCCGGGATAAGGCCGCGTGGACACGGCCGCGCCACCGGTGTGGCCGAGGCGCTCGAGCACCAGCACGCTCCGCCCGGCGCGGGCGAGGTACGCGGCGGCGACCAGACCGTTGTGACCACCGCCGACGATGACGACGTCGTACGCATCGCTGTGAGACATGCCCTCTGGTTAGCACGCGGTGATCGCCGGGGCCAGGCCGCCAGGGGGTCACCTCCGCCGCAGGGGATCACCTCCGCCGCCGGAGGTCACTCGGCCCGCGCTCGCCGCCCCGCCGTTTCGGCCGCCTCAGCTGTCTCGGCCGTTTCGGCCGTTTCGGCCGAAACGGCCGTCTCTTCGCGGCGGCCCAGCCGCTCCAGGCAGTGCGCCTCGTCGCCGCGGCTGACCAGGGTGTCGGGATGGTCGGGGCCGAGGACGCGCACGCGGGCGCGGGTCACCCGGCGGTAGCCGGCCAGCGCGTCGGACCAGCGGCCGAGCCAGCCCAGGGCGACGGCCACCTCGCGACGGCTGACCAGGGTGTCGGGGTGGTCCGGGCCCAGCGCGCGCTCGCGCAGGGCGCAGACCTCCCGCGCCTCGGCGAGCGCCTCCTCCCAGCGGCCCAGCCGCCCCAGGCCGACACCGAGGCCGTGCCGGGCGCGCAGGGTCTCCGGATCGGCGGGGCCCTGGGCGCGGGTGCGGTCCTCGACCAGGGCGCGGTAGACCACGAGGGCCTCCTCGCCCCGGCCCAGCCGCCCCAGACCGGCGCCGATCTCGTAGCGGGCCGCGAGGGTGTCGGGGTGGTGGGGGCCGAGGGTGCGGGCGCGGGCGGCGGCCACCTCACGGAAGATGCCGAGGGCTTCGCCCCAGCGGTCGAGGCGGCCGAGGGCGCATGCCACCTCGTAGCGGGTGACGAGCGTGTCGGGGTGGTCGGGGCCCAGCACCCGGGCGCGGGCCGCGGCCACCCGCTCCGCCATCCAGTACGCCTCCGCCCGGCGCCCCAGACAGCCCAGGTTGAAGGCGAGGTTGTGGCGGCAGCGCAGGGTGTCGGGGTGGTCGGCGCCCATGGTGCGCTCGCGGGCGGCGAGCACGGCGGTGTAGACGTCCTGGGCCTCGGTGAAGCGGCCGAGGCGGCCCAGGGTGAACGCGGTCTCCTGGCGGGCGGCGAGGGTGTCGGGATGGTCGGGGCCCAGGACGCGCCGGCGGCCCGCCGCGACCCGCTCGTACTCGCGCAGCGCGTCGCCCGGGCGGCCCAGGTTCCCGAGGGCGAAGGCGATCTCGTAGCGGCTGGCGAGGGTGTCGGGGTAGTCCGCGCCCAGCGCGCGCTCGCGCTCGGTGGCCACCGAGCGGTGGGTTTCCACGGCCTCGGCCCAGCGGCCCGTCCGCCCCAGGTCCAGCCCGGCGCGGTGCCGCTCGGCGAGCCGGGCCCGCACCCCCGGCGGGGTCGGCGCGGCGGAATCAGCGGTGGCGCGGCCCCCGGTCCAGGCGCCGGTGAGCGCGGCCGTCGCGTCGGGCGGGGTCGCCGACAGCAGTCCCACACCGCCGGTGTGCGCCTTGGACCCGGTGGTCATACGGCGGGCCCAGGCCGGGAGGCGGGGCGCCGGCGGCCCGGCGGTGAAAAGGCGCGGAGCAGGCGGTCCCGCGGCCGGAAGCGCGCCGCGCGGCTCGGGGAACGGCAGTGGCCGCCGGGATGCGCGCTCCGGGGCGATCCGCCCGGCGAACTCGGCGGCGTCGCGCGGACG
>NZ_JAAAYH010000308.1:0-10942 GCF_018035285.1 Streptomyces sp. MK37H
GCCCAGCAGCACGATGCCACCGACGATCGCGGCGACGACGACGCCCACGGCGACGGAGAGCGCCGCGATCCTCGGGCCCCGGCCCCGGCTGTGGCCGTGTCCCCCCTGCCGCCCCGGCAGGTAGGGGGGCGGCGGCGGGCCGAAGGCCGGGTCCGCGGCGCCCGAGGCATCACGGGTGTACTCGGTCCAGGCCGAGCCGTCCCACCACCGTTCCATGGCGGGGCCGTTACCTGCGTAACCGGGATCGGGGTACCAGCCGGGGGGCGTGTTCATGGTCACACGGTCAGCCTATGGCCAGGGATGGGGTCCGTACACCGCGGATGGCAGGACTACGCACCCGGACTACAACGGCGTGACATATGCCCCGGCGATCCCGCCGTCCACGAGGAACTCGGCGGCGTTGACGAAGGACGCGTCATCGCTGGCCAGGAAGGCCACGGCGGAGGCGATCTCCTCCGGCTCGGCGAACCGGCCCACCGGCACGTGCACCAGCCGGCGCTGGGCCCGCTCCGGGTCCTTGGCGAACAGCTCCTTCAGCAGCGGGGTGTTGACCGGCCCCGGGCACAGCGCGTTGACCCGGATGCCCTCGCGGGCGAACTGCACGCCCAGTTCGCGGGACATGGCCAGCACCCCGCCCTTGGAGGCGGTGTAGCTGATCTGGGAGGTGGCGGCGCCCATCACGGCCACGAAGGAGGCGGTGTTGATGATGGAGCCCCGGCCCTGCCGCCGCATGTACGGCAGCGCCGCCTTGCAGCACAGGTAGACGGAGGTGAGGTTGACCTCCTGGACCCGCTTCCAGGCGTCGAGCCCGGTGGTGAGGATCGAGTCGTCGTCGGGCGGGGAGATCCCGGCGTTGTTGAAGGCGATGTCCACCGAACCGTAGGTGTCGAAGGCGGTCTTGAAGAGCGCCTCGACCTGTTCGGGGTCGGTGACGTCCACCCGCACGAAGAGCCCGCCGACCTCGTCGGCGGCGGCCTTGCCCGCGCTCTCGTCGATATCGGCGCAGACGACCTGCGCGCCCTCGGAGGCCAGGCGGCGCGCGGTGGCCAGGCCGATGCCGCTGCCCGCTCCGGTGACGACGGCGGTACGGCCCACCAGACGGCGGCACACGGGGGTCTCGGTCACGTCACTGCTCCTCGGTGCTGATGAAGACGTTCTTGGTCTCGGTGAAGGCGGCAAGGGCGTCGGGGCCCAGCTCCCGGCCCAGGCCGGACTGCTTGTAGCCGCCGAAGGGGGTGGCGTACCGCACGCTGCTGTGCGAGTTGACGGACAGGTTCCCGGCGGCGACGGCGCGCGAGACCCGGACCGCGCGGCCCACGTCACGGGTCCAGATCGAGCCGGACAGGCCGTAGTCGGTGGCGTTGGCCAGCCGTACGGCGTCGGCCTCGTCCTCGAAGGGGAGGACGACCGCGACCGGGCCGAAGATCTCCTCCACGGCGGTGCGGTCCCCGGGGCCGGTGGCCTCCAGCACGGTGGCCGGGTACCAGAACCCCTTGCCCTTCGGGGCCTCGCCGCGGATCGCGGCGGGCGCGTCCTCGGGTACGTAGGACCGTACGCGCTCCCGCTGGGCGGCCGAGATCAGCGGGCCCATGGCGGTGGCGGGGTCGGCCGGGTCGCCGACCGCGAAGGAGGTCACGGCGGGCGCCAGCAGTTCCATGAACCGGTCGTAGACGCATGCCTGGACCAGGATGCGGCTGCGGGCGCAGCAGTCCTGTCCGGTGTTGTCCAGGAAGGAGCCGGGCGCGGCGGCCGCGGCGCGCTCGAGGTCGGCGTCGGCGAAGACGATGTTCGGGCTCTTGCCGCCGAGTTCGAGGGTCACCCGCTTCACGTCCGCGGCGCATTTGGCCATGATCTCCTTGCCGACCGCCGTGGAGCCGGTGAAGACGACCTTGGCGACGCCGGGGTGCTCGACCAGCGCGGCGCCCGCGACCGGCCCGGCCCCGGGCAGCACCTGGAAGAGCCCCTCGGGCAGGCCCGCCTCCAGGGCGAGTTCGGCCAGCCGGAGCGCGGTGAGCGGGGTGGTCTCGGCCGGTTTGAGGACCACCGCGTTCCCGGCGGCAAGGGCGGGCGCGGTGCCCCAGGCGGCGATCGGCATGGGGAAGTTCCACGGCGCGATGACCGCGACCACGCCCAGCGGCTCATGGAAGGTGACGTTCAGACCGCCGGCCACCGGGATCTGTGCGCCGCTCAGCCGCTCCGCTCCCCCGGCCGCGTAGTCCAGCAGATCGCGGACGTTGCCCGCCTCCCAGCGGGCGTTGCCGATCGGATGGCCCGCCTCGCGGACCTCGAGGGCGGCCAGTTCCTCGATGTGCCCGTCCACGGCGGCGGCGAAGCGGCGCAGCAGCCGCGCGCGGTCGGCGGGCGCGAGGGCGGCCCAGCCGCGCTGCGCCTCGGTGGCGCGGGCCACGGCGGCGGCCACCTCGTCCGGGGTGGCCGCGGGGACGGTGGCGACGACCTCCTCGGTGGCCGGGTTGAGGATGTGGTGCTCGTGGGGGTGTTCGGTGCTCACTCGCTGGTTCCTCACATGCGCTCGAAGGACCGGAAGCGCTCCCAGTCCGTGACGGCGGTGTCATAGGCGTCCTGCTCGACGCGCGCCATGTTGAGGTAGTGCTCGACCACCTCGTCGCCGAAGGCGGCCCGCGCTATGGGGCTGTTCCGCCACAGCTCGGCGGCGTCGCGCAGCGAGGTCGGGACGTGCTCGGCATCGCCGGTGTAGGCGTTGCCGGTACAGACCTCGGGGAGCTCCAGCTCCTGCTCCACGCCGTGGAGCCCGGCGGCCACCATCCCGGCCACGGCCAGGTACGGGTTGACATCGCCGCCGGGGAGCCGGTTCTCCAGCCGGTGGGAGGGGCCGTGGCCGATGACCCGCAGCGCGCAGGTGCGGTTGTCCGGGCCCCAGGCGACGGCGGTGGGCGCGAAGGAGCCGGGGCGGAACCGCTTGTAGGAGTTGATGTTCGGCGCGTAGAGCAGGGTGAAGTCGCGCATCGCCGCGATCTGACCGGCGAGGAAGTGGCGCATGGTCTTCGACATGCCGTACTCGCCGTCGTCGTCGGCGAGCACGGGGTGTCCGGCCTCGTCGCGCAGCGAGAGGTGGATATGGCAGGAGTTGCCCTCGCGCTCGTCGTACTTGGCCATGAAGGTGAGCGCCATGCCCTCCTGGGCCGCGATCTCCTTGGCGCCGGTCTTGTAGACGGCGTGCTGGTCGCAGGTGGTCAGGGCGTCGTCGTAGCGGAAGGCGATCTCGTGCTGGCCGAGGTTGCACTCCCCCTTGGCCGACTCGACGGTCATCCCGGCGGCGCCCATCTCGTTGCGGATGCGGCGCAGCAGGGGCTCGACCCGGCCGGTGCCGAGGACGGAGTAGTCGACGTTGTACTGGTTGGCGGGGGTCAGCCCGCGGTAGCCGGTGTTCCACGCCTGCTCGTAGCTGTCCCTGAAGACCATGAACTCCAGCTCGGTGCCGGTGTACGCGGTCCAGCCGCGCTCGGCGAGCCGGTCGAGCTGGCGGCGCAGGATCTGGCGCGGGGAGGCGACCACCGGGCTGCCGTCGTGCCAGGCGAGGTCGGCGGTGAGGAGGGCGGTGCCGGGGTTCCAGGGGGTGCGGCGCAGGGTGGCGGTGTCGCCGTGCATGGCGAAGTCGCCGTAGCCGCGCTCCCAGGAGGACATGGCGTAGCCGTCGACGGTGTTCATCTCGGTGTCGACGGCGAGGAGGTAGTTGCAGCCCTCGGTGCCGTGTGCCAGGACGTCGTCGAGGAAGAAGCTGGCGGCGAACCGCTTGCCCTGGAGCCTTCCCTGCATATCGGTGAAGGCCAGGACGACGGTGTCGATCTCCCCGGCGGCGACCAGTCTGGTCAGCTCGTCAACCGAGAGCGGGGGCGTGCGGTCTGCCACGGTGGGGCCTCCTGCGTCGGAGAATGCGGGGGAACGGAGAGTTCGGAGAGGGCTTGGGGGCGTGGGGTGGCCTTAAGGTAATACCGCAGACCATTGGTTGGGAAGTAGGTGCGGACGGTTCGATGAGCGAGAGCGGGAGTGGGCGCGGGAGCGCGGCGGACGACCGGCTGGCGCCGGTGCTGCGCCCGGTGCGCGCGGGGAACGGCTTCGAGGAGGCGCTGGAGCAGATACTCCAGGTGCTGCGGCTGGGGCTGGTCCCCGACGGCGGCCGGCTCCCGGCCGAGCGGGAGCTGGCCGACCGGCTGCGGATCAGCCGGGTGACCCTGCGCGAGGTGCTGAAGGTGCTCCAGGACCAGGGGCTGGTGGAGAGCCGCCGCGGCCGCTACGGCGGCACCTTCGTCCGGGCCAGGCCCGAGCCCGCCGAGGGCGGCGGCGAGGACGAGCTGCGGCGCCGGGTCGAGGCGGTAGACGTCGAGGACACCCTGCGGTTCCGCGAGGTCCTGGAGGTGGGCGCGGCGGGGCTGTGTGCCGCGCACCGGCTGGACGAGGGGCAGGCGCGGCGGCTGCGGGCGGCCCTGGACGCGACGCGGGACGCCCCGCTGGCCGACTACCGGCGCCTGGACACGATGCTCCACCTCACGCTCGCGGAGCTGGCGGGCTCACCGTCGCTGGCCGCCCAGTACGCGGCCGTCCGCGCGACCGTCAACGACCTGCTGGACTGCATTCCGCTGCTGGTCAAGAACCTCGAGCACTCCCAGGCCCAGCACGGGGCGCTGGTCGAGGCGGTGCTGGACGGGGACGCGGACGGGGCGCGCGAGGTGATGCGGGAGCACTGCGAGGGCACGGCGGCGCTGCTGCGCGGCTTCCTGGTCTGACCGGTTGGCCCCGGGGGTCCTTAACCACGGTTTTACGCAGAGGTCTTGCGCATCGCCGACCGGAAGGCAAAGGTATGGCCCCACACCTTTGCCATCGCCCCCTCGTGTGGAGCAGGAGTATCCCCCATGGCCGACGGTACCGAGTCCGCCCGCACCGAATCCGCCAGCGCCTCCGTCGGCGGCGCCCCGCCGGGCGGCGGCCCGGCGCCATCCCCCGAGGACGCGTATCTGGAGCGCCGCACCCTGCGGCGCGGCAGCGCGGGCCCGCTGCTGCTGACCGGCCTCGGCGTCGCCTATGTCGTCTCCGGCGACTTCTCGGGCTGGAACTTCGGCCTGGCGGAGGGCGGCTTCGGCGGTCTCGCCATCGCCGCCCTGCTGATGGGCCTGATGTACGCCTGCATGGTGTTCGCCCTGGCGGAACTGGCCGCGATCCTCCCCACCGCGGGCGGCGGCTACGGCTTCGCCCGGCGCGCCCTCGGCCCCTGGGGAGGCTTCCTCACCGGCACGGCGATCCTCATCGAGTACGTCCTGGCGCCCGCCGCCATCTCCATCTTCATCGGTGACTACGTCGAGTCGCTCGGGCTCTTCGGCCTGGAGTCCGGCTGGCCGGTCTATCTGGCGTGTTTCGTCATCTTCATCGGCATCCATCTGTGGGGCGTGGGCGAGGCCCTGCGGTTCAGCCTGGTCGTGACCGCCATCGCCGTCGCCGCGCTGCTGATCTTCGCCGTGGGCGCCCTCACCGACTTCGACGCGGGCTCGCTCAACGACATCCCGGCGGACCACTCCTCCTTCGGCTCGAGCTCCTGGCTGCCGTTCGGGCTGCTCGGCATCTGGTCGGCGTTCCCCTTCGGCATGTGGTTCTTCCTGGGGGTCGAGGGGGTGCCGCTGGCGGCCGAGGAGACCCGGGACCCGGCCCGTACGCTGCCGAAGGCCATGGCCTGGTCCATGGGCATCCTGCTGCTCCTCGCCCTGCTCACCTTCCTCGCGGCGACGGGGGCGCGCGGCCCGAACGCCATACAGGACGCGGGCAATCCGCTGGTCGAGGCGCTGCAGCCGGACGGCAAGGCCACCGTGCTGTCCCGGATCGTCAACTACGCGGGCCTCGCCGGGCTCGTGGCCTCCTTCTTCTCCCTGATCTTCGCCGGTTCGCGCCAGCTGTTCGCCCTCTCCCGGGCCGGCTATCTGCCCCGCTTCCTCTCGCTGACCAGCAGCCGCAAGGCCCCGTTCCTGGGCCTGCTGGTCCCGGGCGCCATCGGCTTCGCCCTCGCGGCGTGGACCGGCGACGGCGCCCGGATGCTCAACACCGCGGTCTTCGGCGCCACCATCTCGTACGCCCTGATGTCGCTCTCCCACATCGTCCTGCGCCGCCGCGAACCCGGCCTGGAGCGCCCTTACCGCACCCCCGGCGGCACGGTGACGTCGTCCCTCGCCTTCGTCCTGGCCTGCTCGGCGCTGGTGGCCACCTTCCTGGTGGACAAGGACGCGGCCTTCATCGCGCTCGGCGTCTACGCGGTGGCGCTGGCCTACTTCGCCTTCTACAGCCGCCACCGCCTGGTCGCGGCCGCGCCGGAGGAGGAGTTCGCGGCGCTGGCGGAGGCCGAGGCGGAACTGTCCCGCGACTGAGACCATTCCCACGGCGGAGAACCGTCCCACGGCCGGGAACCGTCCCGCGACGGAGAACGGTCCCCGCGGCCGAGCGCCGTCCCGCGACCGAGCAGATCCATGAAGATCGGAGTCCCCGGTGTCCAAGCCCCTGATCGGCGTCAGCACCTATCTCGAACCCTCGGCGAGCTGGGGCGTGTGGAACCTCCCCGCCGCGCTGCTGCCCTCGGGCTACCACCTGCTCGTCCAGCGCGCGGGCGGCCTGGCGGCGATGCTGCCACCGGACGAGGACCCGGCCGCCGCCGCGTCCGTCGTCTCCCGCCTCGACGGGCTCGTCATCTCCGGCGGCCCGGATGTGGAACCGGTGCGGTACGGGGCCGAGGTTGAGCCGCGCACCGGGCCGCCCGCGCGGGAGCGGGACGCCTGGGAACTGGCCCTGATCGAGGCGGCCCTCGCGTCGGGCACTCCCCTGCTGGGCATCTGCCGCGGCCACCAGCTCCTGAACGTGTCCCTGGGCGGCACCCTCGTCCAGCACCTGGACGGCCACGTGGGCCGGCCCGGCGTCTTCGACCACCACGAGGTGAAGCCGGTCCCGGGCACGCTCCTCGCCGGGATCCTCCCGGAGCCGGTGTCCGTGCCCACCTTCCACCACCAGTCCGTGGCCCACCTGGGCAAGGGCCTGACCCCCTCGGCCCACGCCACGGACGACGGAACGGTGGAGGCGGTGGAGCTGCCGGACGCGGAGGCGTTCGTGCTGGGCGTCCAGTGGCATCCGGAGGCGGGCGACGACGTACGCGTCATGCGCGCCCTGGTGGAGGCGGCGTCGGGCTGAGAAGCCGAGAAGGGACCGGCTCAGCCGAGCTTGAGCAGCAGTTCGCTGAGTTCGGCGGGCATGGTGATCATGCAGTCGTGGCCGGTCTCCAGCTCCCACACCTGCGCCGGGGTGCCGTTGGGCTGGATCGCGGGGACGGGCCGCCGGATGATGCCCTCCGGCACATTGGCGACGCAGTGGATGTGGGTCCGCGGGATCGCGTTCACGGCCGGGTTGTCCAGCCGGACCGGCTCCTGGAGGCAGCGCACCGGCTGATCCGACAGCATCGACCGCAGCCACGCCACATCCGCCGGTTCGGTGACCCCGAACAGACCCCGGGGCGGCTCCATCTCGGCCGGCGGCGGAACCCGCCAGCCGCTCTCGGACGCCACGGCCTGGTCGATCATGGCCTGGCTGATGGGCTGGACATCGGCCGCGCTCTCGCCGTCCTCCGGGACCATCGCGTCGAGATAGACCAGATGCCCGATCCGCTCCGGGACCTGGTTGGCCGCGGACGATATGACCAGCCCGGCGTAGCTGTGCCCGACGAGCACCACGTCGGTGAGGTCCTCTCCGGTGATCAGCCCGACGATGTCGTCGACATGCGTATCCAGACCCACCTCCGGGCCGGCCAGATGCGCCGTGTCGCCGTAGCCGGTCAGCGTCGGCGCCACCACCCGATGTCCGGCCGCCGCCAGCAACGGGACCACCCGCTCCCAGCACTGCCCACTGTGCCAGGCACCGTGCACCAGCAGATATGTCGACATGGCTCTGCTCTCCATCCGCGCGCAAATAAACGGGACACTGTCCCGATTGAAGATATGGGACAGTGTCCCGCTTAGCAAGCGGGGACCGGCGCGGCGGTCAGGAGTTGATCTCGTACGGGTCGCCGTAGACCTGCCACTTCAACGGGGGCGCCAGGTCGAAGTTCTTCTCGTTGAGGAACTTCCGCTGCTCGGTGTCGACGCGGCTGGTGTCGCTGTGCGCCTCCTCGCTCTTCATGGCCTCCTTACGGGCGTCGAGGAAGGCGTTGAGGTAGGTGGTCTCATTGCCGCCCTGCGCCGGGGGCTTGGCCTTGGACAGGGCGGTCTTACGGATGCCACCGAAGCTGTACTCGCTGTCGCCGGGGCCGTGCATCACGATCGCGTCGTAGTAGATGAACTGGCCGAGCGCGCCCAGGCCGTCGCCCTTGCCCTGCTTGACGGCCGGGTCGAAGTAGACGCGGTCGCGCTCGTGCTCCTGGGCGTCCTGGAACGCCTTGTCGGCGGCGGCCTTCTTCCAGTCCTCGGTGAAGTTCGGGTCCAGGCCGTCATGGGAGTCGCCGCCGTTGACCTCGCGCAGCGCGGGGAGGTACTTGGCCAGGACGTTGCCGGGCTTCTGCTGGGTGTAGTACTCGACGAGTTCCAGCATGTCGCCGGTGCCGGAGCAGAATCCGATGATGCCGGCGGTGTAGCCGCGACCGTCGCCTATGTCCTCGATGTACTTGAACTGGGCGCGCCAGTCGAGCGAGGAGTTCTCGGCGCTGGAGACCAGTTTCATGGCGATCTCCTTCTTCGCCGGGTCGTCCAGGCTGCTCGCCGCCGCGAGCTTGTGCGCCGAGTGGGTGTGGCGCACGTCCGACGAGGACGGCAGGTGGTCGGACGCCTGCCCGACTCCGACGCCGGTGAAGACGAGCGCGGCCGGTACCGTGACGGCCACGGCCGCGAGGCCGATCCTCCTGTGCATGGGGGACATGGGGACTCCGTTCCTTGTCGACTGTGGGGGAAGTGCGCGCGGCCGCCCCAGGGCGCGCCGGGGCAGCCCCGAGTCCTGAGACGATCCGTTAGGAACCTTTCCTAACCATTCAAGCGAGCGCGTCGTGTCCACCACAAGGGTTTCGACGCCATTCAGCGCCATTCGACAAAGAAGCGACCCGTGCCGTACCGCCTCGGGAGGCGGCCCCAACCCCCGTGTTACGACTGGGGGATGGGCATCGCGGGGTCCGCGCCGCCAGTCGCCCCGGGACGCTTTCCGGTCGCCCCGATCGCCCCGGCGCCGGACGGTCCGGCGGGAACGGCCGGCTCGGCCGCGCCCTCGGCCGCGGCCGGCACCTCCGTCACCGGCCGTGCCGCGATCGCGCGCCACCACGGCTCCAGCGGCAGCCCGCGCCCCGGCTCGAACGGCTGGCCAGGACGCGGAACGGCCACATTGGCCCCGGCCTCCTTCGCCGCCGTCACCGTGCCCTCGGCGGGCTCCTCCCACGGATGCGGGGCGAGGTTGAAGGTGCCCCAGTGGATCGGCAGCATGATCCCCCGCGCCGGGTCCCCGCCCTGGAGATCGAGATGGGCCCGCATACCCTCCTCGGGGGTCATGTGGATGTCCGGCCAGTAATCGGAGTAGGCACCGATCTGGATCATGGTCGCGTCGAACGGCCCGTACGCCGCGCCGATCTCCGCGAAACCGGGGAAGTAACCGGTGTCGCCGCTGTGGTAGATCCGGCGCCCGGAACCGGCCACCACCCAGGAGGCCCACAGGGTGTGCTGGGTGTTGCGCAGCCCGCGACCGCAGAAGTGGCGGGCGGGGGTGGCGGTGAGCGTGAGCCCGGCGACCTCGGTGGACTCGTGCCAGTCCAGCTCGGTCATCCGCTCGGCCGGGACGCCCCAGCGCTCCAGATGAGCCCCCACCCCGAGCGGGACGACGAACATCGCGTGGCTCCGCACCAGCGCCCGGATCGTGGGCATGTCCAGATGGTCGTAGTGGTCATGGGAGATGACCACCACGTCCACCGGCCCCAGCTCCCGCAGCGGCACCGGCACCGGGTGCAATCGCTTGGGCCCCACCATCGAGAAGGGCGAACAGCGCTGCCCCCAGACGGGGTCGAACAGCACCCGCCGCCCGTCGATCTCCGCCAGCACACTGGAGTGCCCCATCCAGGTCAGCCGCAGGCCGGAGGCGGGCGGGGCGGCCAGATCGGCGACGGTGGTGGGGTGCACCGGCACGGTCCCGGCCGGGGCCCGGCGGACACGCTCCTCCTTGCGGAAGTAGGTGGACGCGAACTTCAGCATCGAGCCGGACGGGGCGGTACGGGCCCCCACCGGGTTGACGAACACACCGTTCGCGAAGTTCGGCGACCTCCGGATGCGCTCCATCCGCTCCCCACTGGGATCCGCTCCGAAGGCGGCGGGGCGCAGGGCGGCGGTGAGCCGGGAACGTGTCGGGTGGGAGCCGGTCACGGGGCCTCCAGGGTGAGAGGGCGGGAGCACTCCAACGCACGGTGCCGTTGGGCTGCAATGACACAACTCTTACGAGGGGGGACCTTGTTCCGGAACGGCGCGCTCGGCCGTGGAGACGGTGTCCTCGGCCGCGGGGACGGTGTCCTTGGCCCCGGGGACGGCGCGTTCGGTCGCGGGGACGGTGCGCTCGGCCGCGGAGAAGGACAGCACCAGATGGTCCTCCACCGGGCGATAGCCGAGACGCTGGTAGAGGGCGTTGCTGGTGGGGTTGTCGAGATCGGTGAAGAGCAGGACCTCCTTCACCCCGGCGGTCCGCGCGGCCCCGCTCACGGCGGCCGTGGCGGCGCCCGCGTAGCCGCGTCCGCGCAGCTCGGGCGGGGTGTAGACCAGGGCGACCCGGGCCATGCCGGCGATCGTACGGCTGATCCCGGCGCAGGCCACCGGCCGGCCGTCGAGCTCCCACACCGTGATCCCGTCATGGCCGAGCTTGTCGTCCACCTGCGCCGTGACATCGTCCCTCAGCGCGTCGGTCTCGCGGGCGAACCCCTCGTACC
>NZ_JAAAYH010000309.1:0-10934 GCF_018035285.1 Streptomyces sp. MK37H
GCTGACGCGGCACTAGCCCCGGTGGGCGTCGGCGGCTGGGACGGGGAGGGCCGAGGGGGCAGACAGCGGGCAGTGGTCGTAGCGCAGGACGAGCAGCGCTACGTCGTCGGCGAGCCGGCCACCGGTATGGCTCAGCAGCGCCGAGCGCACCCCCGCCACGACCGCCGCGGGGACGAGCGGTCCGGCGCCCGCGGCCTCGGACAGGGCGCGGCGCAGCGGGAAGAACGTGCCCTGGGCGTCGCGGGCGTCCTCGGCGCCGTCGGTGTGCAGCGCCAGGGTGTCGCCGGTTCCCAGGGAGCCCCAGTGGGCGGTGGGAAGTTCGGCGGGGAGCGGGAAGAGGCCGAGCGGCGGCAGCACTTCGCCGGGTGCGGTCTGCCGGGCCAGGGCCGGGCCCACGGGCTGTTCGCGGAGGCGGTGCGGCCACGGGTGGCCGCAGTTGAGCGCGGTGACCTCGCCGTCCCGGCCCACCTCCAGCAGCAGGACGGTCACGAACTCCTCGTCCACATGGCTGTCCAGCGGGCACTCCCCGTCGGCGCGGGCCCGCAGATGGCGCTCCAGGGCGCGGTCGAGCCGGCGCAGCACCCCGCTGAGCCGGGGTTCCTCATGGACGGCCTCGCGGAAGCTGCCGAGGACGGCGGCCACGGTGCCGATCGCGGCGAGGCCGTGCCCGCGCACATCGCCGATGATGACGCGGACGCCGTACGGGGTGGCCAGCGCCTCGTACAGATCGCCGCCGACGGCGGCGCCCCGGCTGGCCGACAGATGGCCGCCCGCCAGCTCGATGCCCTCCAGCCGGGCCGGGAGCGGCCGCAGCACCACGTCCTGCGCCGCGGCGGCCACCGCCCGGAGCTCCTCCAACTCGCGGACCAGCCGCACCTTGCGGCCCGCCGTGAGATAGCCGCCGAGGGCCACGGCGACGATCGCGCAGCAGGTGACCAGCGGGGCGTGCGGCTCCGTCACCTCGCCGTCGGGCTCCAGCGCGGTCGCGGGGGCGAGGGCGAACAGCAGACCGGCGCCGCCGAGCAGCAGAACGCATCTGCGGCGGCCGCCGCTCGCGCAGGCGATGGCGGGTGCGGCGGCGATGAGGGGGACGACCTCGGTGTGGTGCGGGGTCAGCAGCTCCCAGCAGATGACGCCGAGCACCCACAGACAGGGGACCGCGCGGGCGGCCGTCCGCAGGCTCCGTGCCCTCCGTACGAACGCGCCGCCGACTGCCGATGTGCCGATCATGTGTCGCCCCCAACGCCGGCCAATGAGGCGGTCGGCCGGGCCCCGGACGGTCGGTCCCGCATGGGCCGTACGACCGGCACGATTCTTGCGACAGCTTCTGTCAATTGGACCAGCCGCCTCCGCATCTCACCTGATCGGGTGACCGCGCCCCGGGCACCCACCCGAACACCCCGCCGTACCGCGGACGCGGTGTCGGCTGCTGCCAATTGGATTGCCGTACGAGGTGGCGACGGTCACACTTGTGTCATTCATCGCTGGGGGGGCGGTGCGCAGGCGACTGCCCCTCAGCTGGTGACCGAGTGGGGGGCCTCGTGAAACAGGACACAGCCGCGCCGAGTGACGCGTCGGTGGTGAGGATTCTGGGCGCCGGCGGCCGGCCCGAGGGAGCCGGGTTCCTCAGCGGATACCGTGAAGTGATCACCTGTGCCCATGTCGTGGCCAGGGCGCTGGGCGTCCCGTCCGACACGCTCGCGGAGCCACCGGCCGGACGGTTATGGGTCGACTTCCCCCTGGCGGAGTCCGGTCGGCGCATGGAGGTGCGGATCGCCTCCTGGACCCCGGTCCGGGCCGATGGGTCCGGAGACGTCGCCGTCCTGCGCCTGCTCACCGATCCGCCCACCAAGGCGACGGTGGCCCGGCTCGTGGAAGACGTGGCCGAACCGGACCGCCGCGTGCGCACCTTCGGCTTTCCCACCGCCTACGACGACGGCGCGTGGAGCGTCGGCTGGCTGCGCGGGCGGACCGGCGCCGGCTGGTTGCAGTACGACACGGACTCGTCCAGCGAGCACCGCGTACAAACCGGCTTCTCGGGCGCTCCGGTCTGGGATGTGGCCGAGGGCGGCGTGGTCGGTATGGTCGTCGCCGCCGACGACAGACCGGATGTGCGCACCGCCTACCTCATCCCGACACAGACGCTGCGCGAGAGCTCGTCGACGCTGGGCGAAACGGCGCTGCCCGCTTGCCCGTTCCGGGCCCTGGAGCCCTTCGAGGAGCGCGACGCCCGGCTGTTCCACGGCCGGGAGGAGCCGGCTCGGCGCATCGTCGACCTGCTCGGCTACGCACCGGCGATCAGCCTGGTCGGCCCGTCCGGCTGCGGCAAGTCCTCCTTGCTGCATGCCGGGGCGCTGCCGCGGCTACGCGGCCGCCGGGACCTGGAAATCGTCGCCTTCCGCCCCGGACAGCTCGGCCGGAGCCCGCTCACCGCCCTGGTCCTGGCCCTGCTTCCGCGCCTCGAGCCGGACCTGACCGAGACCGCGCGGCTGACCGGGCTGCCGGGACTGACGGATCTGGTGCGCACGGGCCAACTGCCCGCGGTCGTGGACCGGCTGCTCGAACGTCAGGGCAAGGACCGGCTGCTCGTGGTGGCCGACCAGTTCGAAGAAGCGCTCATCGGTACGGAGCGGGCGGAGCTGGACGCGCTGGCGGCCGCGCTCGGGCACGCTCTGCACCCCGGGTCCCGGCTGCGGGTCGTCACGACCCTGCGCGCCGACTTCCTCACCCCCGCCCTCCACCACCCCGGGCTCGCCCCGCTGTTCGCGGGCGACCGGCTGTTCACCGTGGGAGCGATGTCCGACGAGGAACTGCGCGCGGCCATCGAGCGTCCGCTGCACCACACCGGCGTCCGCTACGAACCGGGGCTGGTGGACCGGATCCTGGCCGATCTCGGCAGCGATCCGGGCCGGCTGCCCCTGCTGGAGTTCACCCTCACCAAGCTGTGGGAGCGCCAGCGGCGAGGCGTCATGGGACACGCCGCGTACGAGTCCCTGGGCCGCGTCAACGACGCGCTGGTGACCCATGCGGAACAGATCTGGACCGGCGCCCTCACCGAGGAGGAGCACCGGGCCGCCCGCACGCTGCTCGTCCAGCTCGCCCACCCCGGCGACGGCCGGGTCGAGCCCACCCGCCGCACCCTGACCCGCTCCGAACTGCCGCCTGAGCAATGGCGGATCGCCCAGCGGCTGATGACCACGCGCCTGGTCGTGCCCGGCGAGGAGTACCGCCCCGGCGACGGGCCGCCCGAGGAGACCGTGGAGCTGGCCCACGAGACGCTGCTGACGCACTGGAGCCGGCTGCGCGCGTTCTTCGAGGCCGACCGCGACTTCCGGGTGTGGCAGGAGGACCTGCGCCGACGCATCGCCCCGTGGTCCGCCGACAGGCGCTCCCGGGGCCGGCTGCTGCGAGGGGCGGATCTGCGGGACGCCCGGGAGTGGCACGCGCGACGCCAGGACGAGCTGCTTCCCGCGGAGAAGGAATACATCGAGGCGAGCGTCCGCGGCGCGCACCGCCGCCGTACCGCGATCGTCGCCCTCGTCGTCGTACTCGGCCTCATCGGAGGGGCCTTGGGGCTGGCGATCCGCTCCTGGCAACAGGACGTCACCACGGACTCGGCCACCCGGGCGTCCCGGGTCCTGCTCCAGCAGTCGCGCGACGCCGAGACCGGCTCCACCGACACCGGGGCCGCGTACACCGCACTGCTGCTGGCCCTGCGCGCCTACCGCACGCAGGACACCGAGCAGACCCGGGCGCGCCTCGGTGAGATGTACGCACGGTACGGCTTTGCCGACTTGCTCGCCCCCCGGTACACGTCGATGAGCGCGCTCCTCACGGACATGACGGGGCCCCTGCCGAGCTCCTCCCTCATCGACGCCGAGGGGCAGGTGATCGCCTCGCGGGACGCCGCCGGCAAGGTGGTCGTGCTGGAACGCACCGACAGCGGGGTACGGCGCCGGCTGCCCGCCGGCCATGACGCGGACGTCACGGCGGTCAGCCCGGACGGCTCTCTGGTGGCCATGGCCAAGGCACCGCCTCCCTTCGACACCGGTGGCGGTCAGCCGACTGCGCCGGCCGACCCGCGCGGGCTTCCGGTGCACCTGTACGACGTGCGTACCGGGAAGGACCGGACGCTGGAGCGTCCCGAGAAGGGTGATCCGCTTCCGGACACGTCGGGGGAGATACCGGGCTTCCCCGATCTGGAGTTCCCCGATCTGGAACTCCCCGACATCCCCGGCCTCGCGATGCCGACGACATACGCGCGGTTCACCTTCTCCCCCGACGGCTCGGTGCTGCTGGGCCAGACCGGTCTCTTCGGCGAAGACGGCCGGCTCGTGCTCTGGGACACCGCCACCGGCCGGATCGAGAAGACCATGCCCGGCCTGCCGGAGCCGGTCACCGCGCTGTGGCTGGCCAACGGCGGGAAACGCCTGATCACGATGAACGAGACGACGGCGAAGGGAGCGTCCTTGGAGACGACCCTCTCGGTGAAGCGATGGGACTTGAGCGGGTCGTCACCGCGCGGGCGCCAACTGCTGGCCTTCCCGAGATCGACCAAGAAGACCGTGGTGGCGGACGTGAGCCCGGACCTCACCCGGGCGGCCGTCGCGGAGACCCGGATCGGCGAGCTGAAGGTCGACCACCGGCTGTCCGTCTACCAACTGCCGAGCGGACGGCTCCTCCGCCAGAAGCGCTCCTCCCAGCAGGACACGGTGACCGGGGTCACCCTCTCCACCGGCGGCTCACGGATCCTGGTCTACGGAGGAATCCCCAACGCCTCCGTCCCGTCCTCCGCGTCCGCCGCGTCCGGCGGCTCCGCGGACGACGGCTTCCTCACCAGAGTGGACAGCCGATGGCAGATCGACCTGCTCGGCCCGGGGGACGCCCCGTCGGCGGTCCTGTCGGAGCGCGGCCTGCTCGCTGTCGTCGGCCCCGGCAGGGGGGGTGCGCTGCACCGGTTGCCCGGATCCACCGCCGGCACCGGCCCCACCGGCGCGCCGGCCAAGCGCCCGTCGGCTCCCGAGGCCAAGCGGTGGATGGCGCACCTGTGCGACACCCTCGGCGACGAGACGCTGCCGCCGGCCGTCGGCGAGAAGCTGCCCCCCGGTGCGTACCGGGGAGCGTTGTGCACGAGGAAGGGGTAGGGACGCGTGACCGAGACACAGCTCATCCGGGTGCCGCTGAACGGTTCCGAGGACTCGGGCGGCGCGGAAGCGGTGGTGGTGGAGGTCGAGCACGCCGCCTCCGGCATCGTGCGCGCCGCTCGGCCAGGCCAGGTCGCGGGAACCGCCGCACGGACGCTGAGCGAGAGCTTCGACCAGGTGCGCGCCGCGGCCGCGACGCTCCTGGACCGGCTGACCACGCTCCCCAGTCCGCCGAGCACGGTCGAAGTCGAACTCGGGGTGAAGATCAACGCTGAGGCCGGAGCGGTGATCGCCAAAACGGCGGCCGAGGGGAACTTCACGGTCAGACTGGTCTGGCAGCGGGACGACGGCCGCAGTCCATGAGAGTCACCTGGAAGGCCGCCCCGGTCCTGTCCGGCGGCGACAACGGCGGTGGGGCGCGTCCCGATGCGGGATGCGCCCCACCTCCGTGATCACGGCGAGCGGCGGGAGCCGGTCGCTGTCAGGCTCCGCGCAGGGTGGCGCCCGTGCGGTCGGCGGCAGCCGACACCGCGGCGTCGCGGGACGCGGCGATCTCCTCGGCGGTCAGCGTCCGGTCCGGGGCGCGGAAGCGCAGCGCGTAGGCCAGCGACTTCCTGCCCTCGCCGAGCTGCTCACCGGTGAAGACGTCGAACAGGCGGAGGGATTCGAGCAGTTCCCCCCCGCCCTCGCGCAGCGCCGTCTCGACCTCGGCCGCGGGCACGGAGGCGTCCACGACCAGCGCGACGTCCTGGGTGGCCACCGGGAACGTGGAGACGTGGGGCGCCTCCACGCGGCCGGCGCCGGCCTGCTCAAGACGGTCGAGCTCGATCTCCATCGCGCAGGTGCGCTCGGGCAGGCCCAGAGCCTTGGTGACCCGGGGGTGGAGCTCACCGGCGTTGCCGACGAGGATCTCCTCGCCGTCGACGACGGCCAGCAGCGCGGCGCAGCGGCCCGGGTGCCAGGGGTCCTGCTGGTCCTGGCGGACAATCAGCTCGGCGCCCGCCTCGCGGGCCACGATCCGGCCCGCCTCGACGGCGTCGGCCCAGCTCACCGGGGTGCCCTTGCCCCACCAGCCGGCCTGCTCGCGGTCGCCCGCCAGGACGACGGCGGCGCGTCGCGGCTGATGCGGCAGCGCCGCGTCGAGCCCGGCGATCTGCTCGTCGGTGGGACGGCGGTCGACGGGCAGGATGGCCGCGGGCGGCTCGTCACCGGTGGCGCGGAAGACCAGACCCGTCTCGAAGAGCGCGAGGTCGTGCTCGCCGCGGCCGGCGTTGCGGCGCAGCGCGCCGAGCAGCCCGGGCAGCAGCGTCGTACGGAGCGCGGGCTCGGTGTCCGACAGCGGGTTGACCAGCCGGACCAGATCGCGCCGCGGGTCGTCGGCGGCCAGCCCGAACTGGTCGAGGACCTCCTCGCCGAGGAACGGGTAGTTCAGCGCCTCGACGTATCCGGCCCCGGCCAGCGCCCGGCCGACCCGGCGGTGCAGCCGCTGACGCTCGGTCAGCCCGCGCCCGGCGGGGGGCCGGGGCAGGGTCGAGGGGAGGTTCTCGTACCCCTCGAGCCGGATGACCTCCTCGGCCAGGTCGTTGGGGTCGGTGAGGTCCGGCCGCCAGCTGGGCACGGTGACGGTGAGGTCGTCGGCGCCGTAGACATCACAGCCGATCTGCTGCAGCCGGCGCACCACGGTCTCGCGGCCGTAGGGCACCCCCGCGACCTTGTCCGGGTGGTCGGCGGGCAACGTGATGGTGTGCGGGGCGCTGGGCGCGATGATCTCGGTGACGCCCACCTCGGCGGTGCCGCCCGCGAGCAGCACCAGCAGGTCGACGGTGCGCTGCGCCGCCGCCGAGGTGGCCTCGGGGTCGACACCGCGCTCGAACCGGCGGGACGCCTCGGAGGACAGCCTGTGGCGGCGGGCGGTGCGGGCCACCGAGACGGGGGCGAAGTGGGCGGCCTCGATGACCACCTCGGTGGTGCCCGCCACCTGGCCGGACTCGGGGTCGGCGGCGGTGTCCGCGATCTCGGTGTTGGCACCGCCCATGACACCGGCGAGGCCGATGGGACCGCTCTCGTCGGTGATGACGAGGTCCTCGGCGTCCAGGACGCGCTGGATGCCGTCGAGGGTGGTGAGCTTCTCGCCGGGCTGCGCGCGGCGCACCCCGATCGCCCCGGTGATCCGGGAGCGGTCGTAGGCGTGCAGCGGCTGGCCCAGTTCGAGCATCACGTAGTTGGTGACGTCGACGGCGAGCGAGACCGGGCGCATCCCGGCCTTCTGGAGCCGGCGCTGGAGCCAGATCGGGGAGTGCGCCTCGGGGTCGAGCCCGGTGACGGTGCGGGCGGTGAAGCGGTCGCAGCCGACCGGGTCGGTGACCTTGACCGGGTAGCCATGGCTGTTGGGCGCGGGCACGTCCAGCAGGGCCGGGTCGCTCAGCGGCAACTCGTAGGCGGTCGCGGTCTCGCGGGCGATCCCGCGCATCGACAGGCAGTAGCCCCGGTCCGGGGTGACCGCGATGTCGAGGACCTCGTCGACGAGTTGGAGCAGCTCGATCGCGTCGGTGCCGACCTCGTACTCCGGCGGCAGCACGATGATGCCGTCGTGGTCGTCGGACATGCCCAGCTCGCTGGCGGAGCAGATCATGCCCTCGGAGGTCTTGCCGTAGGTCTTGCGCGCGGAGATCGCGAAGCCGCCGGGCAGCTCGGCGCCGGGCAGCACGACCACGACCTTGTCGCCGACCGCGAAGTTCCGGGCACCGCAGACGATGTTCTGCTGCTCACCCGTACCGTTGGCCTGGCCGACGTCCACCTGGCAGTAGCGGATGGGCTTCTTGAACCCCTCCAGCTCCTCGATGGCCAGCACCTGCCCGACGACCAGGGGGCCCTTGAGCCCGGCGCCGAGCTGCTCGACCGTCTCGACCTCGAGCCCGGCGGCGACGAGTTTGGCCTGTACGTCACGGCCGGTCTCACCGGCGGGCAGGTCGACGTACTCCCGCAGCCAAGAAAGCGGGACCCGCATCAGATCTCCATCCCGAAGGGCCGGGTGAAGCGCACATCACCCTCGACCATGTCTCGCATGTCTTCCACGTTGTGCCGGAACATCAGCATCCGCTCGATGCCGAAGCCGAAGGCGAAGCCGCTGTACCTGTCCGGGTCGACACCGCAGGCGATGAGCACCCGCGGGTTGACCATGCCGCAGCCGCCCAGCTCGATCCAGCCCTCGCTGGAGCAGGTGCGGCAGGGCCGGTCCGGGTTGCCCACGGACTCGCCGCGGCACACGTAGCACAGCATGTCCATCTCGGCGGACGGCTCGGTGAACGGGAAGAAGTTCGGCCGCAGCCGGGTGGTCATGCCCTCGCCGAAGAGCGCCCGCACCATGTGGTCGAGCGTGCCCTTGAGGTCGGCCATGGTCAGGCCCTCGTCGATGGCCAGCAGCTCGACCTGGTGGAAGACGGGGGTGTGGGTGGCGTCCAGCTCATCGGTGCGGAAGGTGCGGCCCGGGCAGATCACATAGATGGGCGGCTCGCGGTCGATCATCGACCGGATCTGCACCGGCGAGGTGTGGGTGCGCAGCACCACACCGGACGACTCACCGTCCTGGTCGCCCTTGGCGCCCCGCACGAAGAAGGTGTCCTGCATCTCGCGGGCGGGGTGGTCGGGCGGGAAGTTGAGCGCGTCGAAGTTGAACCACTCGGCCTCCACCTCGGGGCCCTCGGCGACCTCGTAGCCCATCGCCACGAAGACGTCCTCGATGCGCTCGGAGAGCGTGGTGATCGGGTGGCGGGCGCCGGCCGGGGTGCGGTCGTACGGCAGGGTGACGTCCACCGCCTCCTCGACCAGCACCCGGGCGTCACGCTCCGCCTCAAGCTCCTCCTGCCGGGCCTTCAGCGCCTGGTTGACCTGGCCGCGGGCCTGGCCGACGCGCTTGCCCGCGTCCGCCTTGGCGTGCGGCGGCAGGGCGCCGATCTCGCGGTTGGCGAGCGCCAGCGGCGAGCGGTCGCCGGTGTGGGCGACCTTCACCTCGCGCAGCGCCTCGAGATCCCCGGCGGCGGTGATGGCGGCGAGCGCCTCGTCCCGCCTGCGGGCGATCTCTTCCGGTTTCAGTGCCTCGACCTCGACAGGGTCATACGACTTATTGGGTGCCGACATCTCTTCCCGTGCTTCCGTTTGTCCCCCAGCTACCGCTGGGAGGTGCCCCCCGGCTGCGCGACCCCGGCTCGACTGGCTGCGACCGCTGCGCCCCGTGCAGGGGACGCCAAAGGTGCCAAAGCCCGAGTCTAAGGGGCGCGAGAGGGGCGCTGTCCCGGGGGACGCCGCGCGACGGCCGCCGCGCTCGGGGTCCCCCCGTGCTGGAGAAGCCCGCGGGTGGATCAGGCCAGATAGGCCGGGGTGCCCACGGGCAGGATAAATCGGAACTCCGCGCCGCCGCCGCGGGCCCGGTCGACGGTGATCGTGCCGCCGTGGGCCTCGACGATGCCCTTGACGATATAGAGCCCCAGGCCGGTGCCGCCGCGCTTGCTGCCCCGCCAGAAGCGGGTGAAGACGCGGCTCATCGACTCCTCCGGGATACCGGGGCCCTCGTCGCTCACGGTGACGGCGGTCCTTTCGACAGTGGGGCCTTCAGTGGGGCCTTCCGCGACCGGCCTGGCCGGTGCGGGCGCTATATCAATGGTGACCGTTCCCTCGCCGTGGCGCACCGCGTTTTCCAGCAGGTTGCCCAGCACCTGATCGATCTTGTCCGGATCGGCCCACAGCCTGGGCAGCGGCCCCCTGACCCTGATCAGGAACCGCTCGGCGGTGTGCCCGGCCGCGGTGAGCGCCTGCACATGGCGGCGGACGGCGGCGGCGAGGTCCACCGGCTGGCGGCGCACCTCCAGCCGGCCGGAGTCGATCCGGGAGATGTCCAGCAGCTCGGCGATCAGCCGGGTGACCCGGTTGGCGTCGGCGTCGACGGTCTCCAGCATCAGCCGCTTCTGGTCGTCGGTGAACCGCTCCCACTTGGCCAGCAGTGTGGCCGTGAACCCCTTCACGGACGTCAGCGGCGAGCGCAGCTCATGGGCGACGGTCGCGATCAGCTCGGCATGGCTGCGCTCGGTGCGGCGGCGGGCCTCGGTGCCGCGCAGACAGACCACCACCCGGCGCACCGGCCCGGTCGGCCGCTCGCGCACATAGCGGGCCGAGACCAGCACCTCGCGGCCGCCCGGCAGCAGCAGGTTCCGCTCGGGCTGACCGGCCCGGATGGCCAGCCCTCCATAGGGATCGGTCAGCGCCCACCAGCGCCGGCCGTCCAGGTCCTCTAACGGCAGGGCCACCTCGAGCCGACGGCCGATCGCGTCCGCGGGGTCGGTGGCGGTGATGCGGGCCGCCGCCGCGTTGAAGCAGGTGACCAGGCCGGTTTCATCGGCCACGACCAGGCCGTCGGGCAGATCGTCGGGGTGTGGTCCGAGCGCGTCCGGCGCACCACCGGGGACCTCCCCGGTGGACGGGCGGCCGTGCCCGCCGCCGAGCGGCTCCGCTCCGGGCGCATGGGCTTCGGCCGCCCTGGCGCCGGAGGTCCTGACGTCCATCCCCACACCCCCTCTCGGGTCCCCATCCCAGAGGGGGCAACCCTACTAGGTCGATGTGACGGAGCGGCACCCTGCGGGAGCACGCTGCGCACGAGCGGAGGCATAGAGGCACACGGCGGCGGCCGTGGCCAGGTTGAGGCTCTCGGCCCTGCCGTGAATCGGAACGCGCACCACCTCGTCCGCGAGTGCGCGGGTAGCCTCCGGCAGACCCCATGCCTCATTGCCGAAGATCCAG
>NZ_JAAAYH010000031.1:0-41107 GCF_018035285.1 Streptomyces sp. MK37H
GCCGGTCCCCCCGGGCCGTCAGCGCGCGTCCAGACGGCGTTCGAGCCGCTCGGCCCGTCAGTGTGCGCCGAGATGACGTTCCAGCCGCTCGGCCACCCCCGGGCACCGCTCCCGGGTGATGTCCAGGAAGGCCGCCAGCACGGGGGAGCGGTCGTGGGCGCGGAACGACATCACCAGCTCCGGCAGTTCCACTCGCGGACTCACCTCGCACACCCGGACGTCCGGCCGCGCCGCCACCCGCAGACACGCCGGGCCGAGCCCCACCCCGACCCCGCACGAGGCCAGCCCGATGATGGTGTGCGCGTCCCATGCCTCCGTGACCCCACCGGCCCGCGCGGGCACGTCGGCGCCCTCGCCCAGCAGCCCGGCCAGCCAGGCGGCGACCGTCGGCTCCTCCTCCGCGGGCGCGACGATCAGATGCTGCCCCTTGAGCTGCTCGAGGCTCACCTTGGCCTGCCCGGCGAAGGGATGGGCGGCCCCTACGACCGCCACCAGATGGTCCCGGCCGACCGTGACCGACACCAGATCCTCGGCACCGGCGCCCCGGGGCGCACCGCGCCCGATGGCGAGGTCCAGCTCGCCCGCGAGCAGTGCCGCCGCGGACCGGCGGGTGGACATCTCCTGCAGCCCCAGCCGCACCTCGGGGCGGTCGCGGATGAACGTGCCCAGCACGGACGGCAGCAGCTCCAGCAGCGCCGAGCCGATGAAGCCGAGCCGCAGCCGCCCCGTCTCGCCCCGGGCGGCCCGGCCCGCGTCGGACACGGCGGCCGACATCTCGGCCAGCGCCCGGCGCGCCCTGGCCAGGAACGCCTCGCCCGCGGCGGTCGGGAACACCCCGCGCGCCGTACGGTCGAAGAGCCGCGCGCCCAGCTCCCGCTCCAGCGCGGCGATCTGCTGGGACAGCGGGGGCTGGGCGATCCCGAGGGCGGCCGCCGCCCGTCCGAAGTGCTGATGCTCGGCCAGCGCCAGGGCGTAGCGCAGATGACGTGACTCCATCGGTCCGAGGATAACCGAGGCGATATCCAGGAAATATCGGCGGTGGGGTTGTCAGATATGAGGGTGGATAACGCCTGGCCGTGCCGGTGGACTGTCCCCATGAGTGCCACGAGCCCCAGAACCCCTCTCACCGATTCCCACCCCGGCCCGGATTCGCCAGGCACCGTGTTCGTGCTGGTCCACGGCGCCTGGCACGCCTCCTGGCAGTGGGCGTCCACCCAGCGCGCCCTGGCCCGGCTCGGCGCGGCGAGCCTCGCCGTCGATCTCCCGGGGCACGGCTTCGAGGCACCGCTGCCCTCGGGCCTCCTCCTCCCCGGCCAGCCGGGCCTGGCGACCGAGAAGTCGGCGCTGGCCGGGGTGACCCTGGAGGAGTGCGCGGAGGCCGTCGTCACCGCGCTGCGATCGGTCCGCCGGTATCCGAAGGTCGCCCTGGTCTCGCACAGCGCCGGTGGCGCCCCCGCGTCCCTGGCCGCGGAGCGGGCGCCTGAGCTCGTCGACGAGCTGATCCATCTGTCGTCCTTCGTCCCCGCCGGGCGCCCGCGCTTCGCCGACTATCTGACGTCCCCCGAGCAGACCGCGACCGCGCGGGGGCAGGGGCTGATGCTGGGCGATCCGGAGGCCATCGGCGCGTTCCGGATCAATCCGTGCTCCGCCGATCCGGCGTATGTGGAGGAGCTGCGGCTGGCCTTCTACGACGACGTCCCCGCCGAGTCCTTCGCCCGCTGGTACCAGGCCCTGAGCCCGGATCTGCCCTTCGCGGTGCCGACCACCCCGATCACCCTGACCCGGGAGCGGTGGGGCCGGATCCCGCGCACCTTCATCCGGTGCGCCGAGGACTGGGCGTGCACCCCCGCGATGCAGGATCTGATGATCGCGGAGGCCGACGCGGCCATGCCGGATCAACCCTTCACCGTGCGGCCGCTGCCGGGCAGTCACTCGCCGTTCGCGGCCCGCCCCGAGGAGCTCGCCACCGCGCTCACCGGCGGCCGCTGACCCACTCACCGGCGGTCGGCAACCACTCACCGGCGGCCGCTGACCAGTTCACTGGCGGCCGCTGACCAGCCGGTTCCCCCGGGGCCGCTGACCAGCCGGTTCCCCCGGGGCGGCCGCCGTCCCACCCCGGGCCCGCTCAGTCCGCGTCCTGCCCGTACCACGCTCGCAGTTCCTGCTTCATCGACCGCTGGAACGCGATCACCAGCGCCTCCACCACCAGCGGCTGCATATGGGCCGACAGCGACTTCTTCGCCTGCATCCGCTCCGGTCCGCTCCCGGACTCGTGATCGCGCTCGGGCCCCCACACCTCGTCCCGGAACAGCCGGCTGAGCTCCCGCGCCGCGGATCGGGTGTGCTCCAGGACGACCGCGTGGGCCGTGCGTATCGTCTCCAGCTCGATCGGCACCTCCAGCAGCCGCAGCCCCAGATGGAGCACCTTGGGGTCGATCCGGAACCGATCCGGATCGTCGGTGCGCTCCAGCGCGTCCAGCGCGTCCAGCCGGTCGATGTCCTCCTCGGTGAGCTCCCGCCCGGCCCGCCGGTCCAGCTGCTCGCGGGTCGCCTCCTCGGGAGCGTCCGGGCTCCAGGAGGCGACCAGGGCGCGGTGGATCGCCAGATCGTTCTCGCTCAGATTCGGTGGCAATTGGCTCAGATAGCGCTCGATGGCGGACAGGGTCATGCCGTGGCGCTGCAACTGTTCGATCAGCGCGAGCCGGGAGAGGTGCTCGGCGCCGTAGTGGCCGACCCGGCGCGGGCCGATCGCGGGCGGTGGAAGGAGCCCGCGGGTGCTGTAGAAGCGCACGGTGCGCACGGTCACCCCGGCGCGGGCCGCCAGCTCGTCGACGGTGAGGGTGGGTTCCTCGGTGCCGGGGGTGGTCATCGGTCGTGCCTCGCTTCCGCGTCGTCCTGCTCCGCTGTGCTGCTGCCCGATCGGGTTCATCAGTATTGCTGTCGCATCATCGCTGTGAAACCTCCCATCGCCACACGGTGAACACCGAGATTGGTAGGACCTGTTGACGCTCTCTTTACCGATGAATAGCGTGCGACGCCGTTCAGCTGTGTTGGTTTTCTTCCGAATCTGTGAGGCGGGGTCGGATTGAGCTCGGAACGCGGCAGGTATCGAATACGGCGATTGATCGGGGTGGTGCTGGCCATGACCACCGCCGTCGGCCTCGGTCTCACGGCCGCGGACACGGCCGTCGGGAGGTCGCCGGACGCGGGCAAGTTCCCCGCCGATGTGCACACCTACCTCGAGGACCCGGAGCGCACCGGCGAGGGCCAGGAGCCCCCGCACACCCGGCTGCGGCCGGACGGGCCCGACCGCGCGCAGTGGGAGCGCACCCTGGACGGATCCTGGCGGTTCGCCCTGGCCGACCGGCCTGAGGACGCCCCGGGCGGCTTCTGGAAGGACGGCTACGACGCCTCCGCGTGGCAGCGCGTCCAGGTCCCGCACACCTGGCAGACCGACGACCTCGACCATCCGGTGTTCCGCAACGTCCAGAGCGAGATGGCGCCCGACGATCCACCCAAGGTGCCCCGTGACACCAACCCGACCGGGGCGTACATCCGGGACATCACGGTGCCCCGGAACTGGGACGGGCGGCGGCAGGTGATCCGCTTCGACGGGGTCACCTCCGGCTGGTTCCTGTGGATCAACGGCCACTACGTCGGCTACGACCAGGGCGGCTATGTGCCCGCCGAGTTCGATGTGACCGACTATCTGCGTCCCGGCGCCACCAACCGGATCGCCGTCCAGGTGCACCGCTGGAGCGCGGGATCGTATCTGGAGGACTACGACCAGTGGCGCTACGCGGGCATCTTCCGCTCCGTATCGCTGTACTCCACGCCGACGACCCGAATGGAGGACGCGTACGTCACCACCGATCTCGACGCCTCCTACCGGGACGCCACCCTGCGCACCGAAGTGGACATCGCGCGTACCGGAGGCGACAAGAGCGGCCCCCATCAGGTCACCGGTGTGCTCTACGACCCCAAGGGACGTGAGGTACGGCGGCTGACGGCCGAGGAGAAGGCCGGGAAGGCGGAGCTGACCGGGCAGATAGCCAACCCCGCCAAGTGGTCCGACGAGACGCCGAACCTCTATGCGCTGGTGCTCACCCTGCGCGATCCGGAGGGCAACGCGATCCAGACCGTGCGCCAGAGCGTCGGATTCCGTGAGATCGAGGTCATGAACAAGCAGCTCACGCTCAACGGCAAGCGCATCCTGATCCGTGGCGTCAACCGCGCCGAGACCGCCCCGGCCACCGGACGCCATGCCACCCGCGCCCGGATGGAGCAGGACATCCGGCTGATGAAGCGGCTGAACGTCAACGCGATCCGCACCTCGCACTACCCCTCGGACCCGTACCTCTATGAGCTCGCCGACCGCGAGGGCATCCTGATCGACGACGAGATGGAGGTCGAGACCCACAGCCACGAGAACTGTCCGGACGACTGCCTGGCCGAGCGCCCCGAATGGCAGAAGGCGTTCCTCGAGCGCCACCAGGGCATGGTGGAGCGCGACAAGAACCACCCCAGCGTGATCATGTGGGACACCGGGAACGAGGCCGGGCTGGGCAAGGCGCACTACGCGATGGCGGAGTGGACTCGGGCGAACGAGCCCACCCGCCCGCTCTACCACCAGTCCAACAGCCCGGACGGCGACGCTCCCTACGCGGACATCGCCGGACCCCGCTATCCGACCCCGGCCTCCCTCGAAGCCAAGGCCAAGACCTTCACCAAGCCCATCGTGATGGGCGAGTACGCCCACGCCATGGGCAACAGCCTCGGCAACTTCCGCGAGTTCTGGGAGGTGATGCGCCCCTACCCCAGCGCCCAGGGCGGCTTCATCTGGGACTGGGCCGAGCAGAACATCCGCCGGCCGCTGATCACCACCCCCGACTCCTCCGGCCATGACATCGCCGCCTCCCTGTCCGGCAAGCCCAAGGTGGTCGACGGCTACGGCGGCAAGGGCAAGGCGCTGTATCTGTCCGGTCTTGACGACTTCGTCGAGACCTACCGCGATCCGAAGCTCGACCTCACCGGCACCGCCGTCACCCTCGACGCCCGCGTCAAACCGGCCAAGCCCTGGACCGGGGACTTCACCATCGTCAGCAAGGGCGACCAGTACGTCCTGCGGATGAAGGACGAGGACACCCTCGAATTCACCATCACCAGCGGCGGCAAGCCCCGTACCGTCACCGCTCCCGTGCCGGACGGCTGGACCGGCGCCTGGCACCGGGTCACCGGCACCTACGACGGCAGCGCGCTGCGCCTCTATGCCGACGGTAAGGAGCTCGCCAAGACCGAGTGGAGCGGGCACATCGACTACACCGGCTTCGACCTCGGCGTCGGCCGGAACAACGACACCATGGAGGACGGCTGGACCGGCCGGACCGCCAAGGGCACCATCGACCAGGTCCGGGTCTATGACACGGCACTCGGTGCGGAGCGGCTCGCCGCAGGCCAGGACCCCGAGCGCGACGCCCTGATCGCCCTGAACTTCGACGACTTCACCCGTAAGGGCAGCTATCTCTCCTACGGGCTCTATGAATCCGGTGTGGACGGTCTGGTCACCGCCGACCGCGACCCGGAGCCGGAGACCGCCCAGCTGGCCTGGGTGCAGGCCCCGATCCGCATCACCGACCCGGGCGGCGAGGGCGCCCGCACCGGCAAGGTGAAGGTCACCAATGAACGCGCCTTCACCGGCACCGACGACCTCCGGCTGCGCTGGACGGTGACCGAGGGCGCGCGGACCGTCGCGAGCGGCACCCGCGCCCTGGACGTCGGGCCCGGCGAGAGCGCGGTGGTCCAGCTCCCGGCCCCGCCCGCCAACCCCGGTGGCTTTGAGCGCCATCTGACCGTACGGGCCGTCACCGCGCACTCCACCGACTGGGCCAAGGCCGGGCATGTGGTCTCCTTCGGCCAGTTCGCGGTCGGCGGCGAAAAGGTGCCCGAGCCGGCCCCCGCCCCGGCCGCCGAAAGCCCCGCCAAGGCCGTCGAGAGCGGCGAGGCGGTGCGAGTCAGCGGCGAGGGTTTCCGCTACACCTTCGGCAAGAAGGAGGGCACGCTCACCTCGATGCGCGTGGCGGGCCGCGAACTGCTCCGCTCCGGCCCCGAACTGGACGCCTGGCGCGCCCCGATCAGCAATGAGCGCTCCGACTGGGGCACCGCCGAGGGCAAGCGCTGGCGCTCCCTGGGTCTTGACCGGCTGCGCACCACCGTCGACGGGGTCGAGGTGACCCCCGGCGACGACGGCACGGTCACCGTCACCGTCCGCTCCACGGCCGCCGCGCCCGATGTGACCGGCGCGTCCTTCGGCCAGACCGTGGCCTACCGGGTCGACGGCGCGGGCCAGGTCCGGATCCAGCACCAGGTCGAGGCGCGCGGTGACTTCCGCACCCTGCCCTATCTGCCCAGGATCGGCCTCAAGCTGAAGGTCCCCGAGCGGTACGGAACGTTCCGCTGGTACGGGCGCGGACCGGTGGAGAACCTCAACGACCGTAAGGACGGCACCCCCATGGGCGTCTGGTCCTCCTCGGTCGAGGACCAGTACGTGGAGTATCTGAAGCCCCAGGACCACGGCAATCACGACGATGTGCGCTGGGCGTCCCTCACCGACCGCGGCGGCGCCGGACTGCTGGTCTCCGGCGATCTGGAGGCGGGCGCCAGCGCGTACGACGAGCTCGACCGCGCCGCCTACCCGCACTTCCTGAAGCGCAACGAAGGCTGGAACACCCTGCACGCCGACCACGCGGCCACCGGCGTGGGCGACACCCCCAACCCGGTGCGCGACCAGTACCGGGTGAAGGCCGACGGCGCCTACGACTACACGCTCACCCTGCGCCCGCTCGACGGCGGCGCGAGCGCGCACACTGGAACAGGAGGGAAGTAACCGCACCACTGATGGACCCATGAGCACGCAGAGCCCCCGTCACACCGCCGAAGGCCACGATCCGCCCCCTGTGGGCGGCATCCTGTGGGCCGTGGCGGGGGAGCTGCGCAGTGTGCTCGCCCTGCCGGCCGCGACGACCATGCAGGTGGCGCATCCAGCCGTCGGGGCGGGCGTGGACCAGCACTCCGTCTTCCGCACCGACCCCTGGGGGCGCGGGGAGCGCTCGCTGCGGTCGGTGCAGCTGTGGGTGTACGGCGGCGCGGAGGCCGAGGCGGAGGGCCACCGGCTGCGCAGACTCCACGCGTCCATACAGGGCGTGGACGAGCACGGCCGCCCCTACCGGGCGCTGGACCCACCCGTCTACGCGTGGGTGCACGCCACCGGCTATCCGGTCTATCTGCGCGCCCAGCGCTATCTGGGCACCCGCCCCTTCACCGCGGCCGAGGAGCGGCAGCTGTACGGGGAATGGCTCCGGATCGGGCAGGTGCTGGGCATCGACGAGCGCGAGATGCCGGGATCCGTCGAGGAGTTCTGGCCCTACTACCGCGCGATGGTGCGGGAACGGCTGGAGCCGACCGTCGTCGCCCGTGAACTGGCCGCGCCCGACGCGGCCGTGCCTCCGCCGGACGCGCTGCCGCTCCATCTGCTGTGGCCGCTGCTGCGCCCGCTGTTCACCCGCCTCCGCGCGTTCCTCACCGTCGGGCTCATGCCGCCGGACGCGCGGGAGGCGATCGGGCTGGAGTGGACGCGGGGGCAGGAGCGGCGGCTGCGGTGGTTCGGGAGGGCCGCACGGGTGGTGGTCCCGCTGCTGCCCGAGCGGCTGCGCTATCTCCCCATGGCCCGCGTGGCCCGCCGCCGCGCCCGCGCCGGACGGCCGTGATCAATGGCTTTCCGTGGCGTGGCGCATGGCGTGGCACCTGGCCTGGTGCCGTCGTAATGAGGCTGTGACCAGGGAATATGTCACACATGGGGCCATGGTGGCGTCATCGATGGCGCACGTGATGCCATAAAGTCTCGACGTGGTGCCAAAGGTGTGCCATGATGATGCCATGGACCTCACCCGGTACGTCGACAATCTCCGCCATGAGCTCGCGGTGGCCGCGGACGCGGGCGGCGACGAAGCCCGCGCCCTGGCCGAGCGGCTCACCACGCCCCTGGAGTCGGCCGTCCGGCTCACCCTGCTCAACGCCCTGTCCGCCGCCATGGACGAGGTGACCCGTGAGCTCGCGCCCGGCTCGGTCGATGTGCGGCTGCGCGGGCTCGACCCCGAGTTCGTGGTGACACCCCCGCCGCTCGCGGTGGCGTACGAGGAGGCCGAGGAGCCGGAGGAGCTGCCGGGTGGTGCCGCCCAGGCGCCCATACCGCCGGTCCCCGCCGAGGCCGACGAGGGTGGCACGGCGCGCATCAACCTCCGCCTCCCCACCCATCTCAAGACCCGGGTCGAGGAGGCCGCCGGAGCCGAGGGGCTTTCGGTCAACGCCTGGCTGGTCCGGGCCGTCGCCGCCGCGCTCGAGCCCGCCGAGCGGGCCCGCCCGGCCGCGGCCGCTCATGGCCGCCCCAAGGGCCGGCAGAGCTACAAGGGCTGGGTCCGCTGACTCCGCAGCAGTAGCGCACCACATTCCATCTCACCCGCGCGACCAGCGGGAACGCGTACCACCGCCATGAGGACGGGACAGCCATGCCTGCTTTCGACACACCCGAACCGCTCTCCGTGAGCCTGGAATTCGACATGGGCGCCGCCCGGATCACCGCCGGAAAGCGCCTGGACACGGTCGTCGAGGTCCGGCCGCACGACGCCGCCGAGGAGGCCGACATCCGGGCCGCCGAGCAGACCAAGGTCAGCTGCTCGGGCGGCACCCTGTTGGTCAAGGGGCCCAAGAAGCGCGGCCTGTTCGGCAAGCCCGGCTCGATCGAGGTGACCATCGAGCTCCCGGCGGGCTCGGACCTCGAGGTCACTTCCCCGATGGCGGACCTCCTCTGCGAGGGCCGTCTCGGGGACTGCCGGGTCAAGACCTCGCTCGGCGACATCCAGGTCGACGAGGCGGCGACCGCCCATCTCAGGACCTCGCACGGCGATGTCCGCCTGTCCCGCGCCACGGGAGAAGCCGATGTCGTCGGCTCCGGCCGGGTCGAGATAGGCACGGTCGGGGGCGCGGCCACGGTCAAGAACGGCAACGGGGACACCGTCGTCGGCGAGGTCGCCGGCGAGCTGCGGGCCACCTCCTCCAATGGGCTCATCTCCGTCGGCGTCGCGCATGCGGGAGTGGACGCCAAGTCGGCCAACGGCAGCATCCGGATCGACGAGGCGGTGCGCGGGCAGATCGTGCTCCAGGCCGCCACGGGCGATGTCGAAGTCGGCGTCCGCGAGTCCACCGCCGCCTGGCTCGACGTCCACACCAGGTTCGGCACCGTGCACACCTCCCTCGGACCGGCCGAGGGCCCCGAAGCCTCCGAGGAGACGGTCGAGATCCGCGCCCGCACCGCGTTCGGCGACATCGTGATCCGCCGCGCCTGACGGCCCTCCCGCACCCGGTGACTCACAGCCCATGACAGCCCATGACAGCCCATGGAAGAGACAGGACCGCCATGACCGCGTCTTCCACCTCCACCCTTCCGGCGGCGATCACGGCCACCGGACTGACCAAGTCCTACGGTGACAAGCCGGTGCTCAAGGACATCGACCTGAGCATCCCAGAGGGCACCGTCTTCGCCATGCTCGGGCCCAACGGCGCGGGCAAGACCACCACCGTGCAGATCCTCTCCACGCTGATATCCGCCGACTCCGGCCAGGCGCGGGTCGCGGGGCACGATCTGGTCCGCGACGCCGATGCCGTGCGCGCCGCGATCGGCGTCACCGGGCAGTTCTCGGCCGTGGACAATCTGCTGACCGCCGAGGAGAACCTGCTCCTCATGGCGGATCTGCACCATCTGGACCGCCGTGAGGGACGGCGGCGCGCCGCCGAACTGCTGCGCCGCTTCGATCTCACCGAGGCCGCCCGCAAGCCCGTCGTCACCTTCTCGGGCGGTATGCGCCGCAAGCTCGACCTGGCGATGACCCTGGTCGGCGATCCGCGCATCATCTTCCTCGACGAGCCCACCACCGGGCTCGATCCGCGCAGCCGCCGCACCATGTGGGAGATCATCCGCGGCCTGGTCGCCGACGAGGGCGTCACCATCTTCCTGACCACGCAGTATCTGGAGGAGGCCGATCAACTCGCCGACCGCATCGCCGTCCTGGACCATGGCACGCTGGTCGCCGAGGGCACCGCGGAGGAGCTGAAGCGCCGGATCCCCGGTGGCCATATCCGCCTCCGATTCGCCGATGCGGCCGGACTCGACGCGGCCACCGATCTCTTCGGCGTCGCCGCACCCGACCGCGAAGCGCTCACCCTTCAGGTCCCCAGCGACGGCGGTATCCCCACCCTGCGGGCCGTCCTCGCCGTCCTGGACGACGCGTCGATCGAGCCCGAGGGGCTGACCGTGCACACCCCCGATCTCGACGACGTCTTCCTCACCCTCACCGGCCACTCCGGCTCCGGCCACCCCGGCTCCGGCGAGCGCGCCGGTGCCGCGAAGGAGAGCATCCGATGACCGCCCTGTCCTACGCCGCCCGCGACTCGCTGACGATGCTGCGCCGCAATCTGAAGCACGCACAGCGCTATCCCTCCATGACGGCCTCCGTCGTGGCGATGCCCGTGCTGATGCTGCTGCTGTTCAACTACGCCTTCGGCGGGGCACTCGGCGCCGGAATCGGCGGGATGTCCGGCGGCGGCACCGGCGGCGGGGGAAGCGATCGGTATATCGACTATGTCGCGCCCGGCATCATCCTGATGGCCGCGACCTCCGGGGCCCTGGTCACCGCGGTGGGCATCTGCGTCGATATGACCGAGGGCATCGTCAACCGCTTCCGCACCATGGCGATCTCCCGGGCGTCCTTCCTCACCGGGCATGTCGTGGGCAGTGTGATCCAGACGCTGATCAGCATCGCCTTCGTCATCGTCATCGCGCTGCTCATCGGCTTCCGGCCGGATGCCACCCCCGTGGAATGGCTCGCGGTCGCCGGTCTGCTCGCCCTGGTCACCCTGGCGCTCACCTGGGTCGCGGCGGCGATCGGCCTGATGGCCAAGACCCCCGAGTCCGCGAGCAACATACCCCTGCCCCTGCAGTTCCTCCCCTTCATGGGCAGCGCCATCGTGCCCACGGAGTCCATGCCCGACGGGCTGCGCTGGTTCGCCGAGTACCAGCCCTTCACCCCGGTGATCGAGACGCTGCGGGGTCTGCTGATGGGCACGGAGATCGGCAACAGCGCCCTCATCTCCCTCGTCTGGTGTGCCGCCCTTGCAGTCGGCGGCTATCTCTGGGCGCGGACGGCCTACCAGCGCTCCGCCAGGCGGTAGGCCGTACGGGACGCCACGGGATGCGGCGGGCCGTACGCGACAGCGCCGCCGCGTCGCGGAGGCGCCGGGCCCCGGCCGGGGTGGGGGAACCGGCCGGGGCCCGGGTGGCTCAGCGTCCGTGGGCGCTGTGGGTGTCCTGGATCCGCTGCCACGACTTCGGCCGCACCGGCGCCTTGGCCGGGCTCACCTCCGCGGCCCGCGCCTGCGCGGCGGCCGGCTTCGACGGGGTGAACAGCCAGGTGTCGAAGAGCGAGGCCAGCGGCTTGCCCGACACCTTCTCCGCATAGGTCACGAAGTCCTTGACGGAGGCGTTCCCGTACCGGTGCTCCGCCGTCCAGCCCTTCAGGATCGCGAAGAAGTCCTTGTCGCCGATGTGGTTCCGCAGCGCCTGGAGGGCCAGCGCGCCCCGGTCGTACACCGCGTCATGGAACTGGTTCTCCGCCCCCGGATTGCCCGGCTCGACCTTCCAGAAGGGGTCGTCGGCCGGGTAGGAGGCGTAGGTGTAGTCCGCCAGTTCCTGCGCGGTGCCCTCGCCCTCCTTCTCCGACCACAGCCACTGCGCATAGCTGGCGAAGCCCTCGTTGATCCAGATGTCGCGCCAGTCCTTCAGCGAGACGCTGTCGCCGAACCACTGATGGGCCAGCTCATGCACGATCAGCGAGGTGTTCGCGCCCTTGGCGAACCCCTTTGGGCTGTAGAACGGCCGGGTCTGGGTCTCCAGTGCGTAGCCCGTGGGCACATTGGGCACATAGCCGCCCAGCGCGTCGAAGGGGTACGGGCCGAAGACCGTGGACTCCCAGTCCACGATCTCCGCCGACCGCTCCACGCTGGCCCGCGCCGCCCCCGCGTTGCTCCCGAGATCCTTGCTGTAGGCGTTGATCACCGGCAGACCGTTGGCGGTGGTGTCCGTCGTGATGTCGAACTTGCCGACCGCCAGCGTGGCCAGATACGTGGCCTGCGGCTTGCTGGAGCGCCAGTTGTAGCGGGTCCAGCCCAGCTGTGAGCTGGTCGACTGCAGGGTGCCGTTGCTGATCGCCTGCGTTCCGTCCGGCACCGCCACCGACACGTCGTAGGTGGCCTTGTCCAGCGGATGGTCATTGCTCGGGAACCACCACCACGCCGACTCCGGTTCATTGGCCGCGATCCCGCCGTCCGGGGTGCGCAGCCAGGAGGTGAAACCGTTCGCCACGACCTTCGAGGGCGTACCGCTGTAGCGCACGACCACGGTGAAGGGGCGGCCGGAGGCCAGCGGCGCGGCCGGGGTGATCTCCAGCTCATGGTCGCCGGTCGCCTTGAAGGCGGCCTTCTTCCCGCCCACCAGCACCTCGCTCACATCGAGCGCGAAGTCCAGGTTGAACCGGGACAGATCCTGCCGGGCATCGGCCACGATCGTCGCCGTGCCCTCCAGCCGGTCCGTCTTCGGCTGGTACTTCAGCCGCAGGTCGTAATGGGAGACGTCGTACCCGCCGTTGCCGTAGGAGGGGTAGTAGGAGTCCCCGATGCCGGGGGCGCCCGGCGTGGCATCGGCCGCCGATGCCGGGATCGCCAGCAGCAGGCAGGCCGCGGCCGCGCCCGGGACGAGGAGTCTGTGGTGACGCACGAGTCCTCCAACTCGTAGGGGAGAACGATCACTCGTGACCCTATGTACTCCTCACACGCACCTCACGTCCATCACGCCGTCCGACATCCAATCGACATCCGGACGCAATGCGCATCGACTCGGACACGCTCACGACACGTATCGCCCTCTTCTGTACAGGAGTTGCCTCGCGCTACCGTCCGCCCGTGCTGCTACAGACGCGGAGATCCCGCATCCCCTGGACCACACTCGTGCTGTCGGCGGTCACCGCGCTGGTCGCCGTCGCCATATCGCTGCTGCCACCGCTCGGCGCCCCGGCCGCCCACGCCGCTTCCGCCGCGCAGAGCAGATCGGACAGCAAACCAGACAGCCCATCAGAGAGCAGACCGGTTTACTCCTACGAGAACGCCATCCGCGAATCCGTATGGGTGGACACCACGATCGACGGCGACGCGGACGGACGGACCGACCGGGTCGCCGTCGACATCGTGCGGCCACGCGAACCCGCCGCTCAGGGCCGCCGCGTCCCCGTCATCATGGACGCCAGCCCGTACTACTCCTGCTGCGGGCGCGGCAACGAGAGCCAGACCAAGACCTATGACGCGGCCGGGAATCCGGTCCAATTCCCGCTCTTCTACGACAACTACTTCGTACCGCGCGGTTACGCCACCGTCCTGGTCGACCTCGCCGGAACCAACCGCTCCGACGGCTGTGTGGACGTCGGAGGACGCTCCGACGTCCTCTCCGCCAAGGCCGTGGTCGACTGGCTGAACGGACGCGCGACCGCGTACCGCACCCGTACCGGCGGGGAGCGGATCAAGGCGAGCTGGACCAACGGCGCCACGGGCATGATCGGCAAGAGCTACGACGGCACCATCGCCAATGGGGTCGCCGCCACCGGCGTCAAGGGGCTCAAGACCATCGTGCCCATCGGCGCCATCTCCTCCTGGTACGACTACTACTTCGCCAAGGGCGCCGCGCTCTTCGACTCCGGCCCCGACGGGCTCTCGGACGCCGTCGAGAGCGATGACGCCCACGCCCGCTGCGCCGCCGTACAGAAACGTCTCGTCGAGGGCGCCCCGCGCAACGGCGACTGGACCGGTCTGTGGACCGACCGCGATTACGTACCGGACGTGGACAAGGTGCGGGCCAGCGTCTTCGCCGTCCACGGGGCGCAGGACCTCAACGTCCGCACCAAGCACCTCGGACAGTGGTGGAACGCCCTCGCCGACGCGGGCGTCGAGCGCAAGATCTGGCTCTCGCAGACCGGGCATGTCGACCCGTTCGACTACCGGCGCGGGGAGTGGGTGCGCACCCTGCACCGCTGGTTCGACCACTACCTCCTCGGTATCGGCAACGGCATCGAGCGCGAGCCGATGGCCGATGTCGAGCGCGCCCCCGACCAGTGGTCCACCGACCGGGTCTGGCCCCCCTCCGGCACCCGGCAGACCACCCTGCGCCCGCGTGGCGGCGCCACGGCGGGAGTGGGCGTGCTCGGCACGGAGCAAGCCGACCCCGGCGCCACGGAGACCTTCACCGACGACCCCGCGCTGAGCGAGGCCGACTGGTCCGCGGCGATCGACACCTCGACGCCTGGCAAGGCGGGCTTCACCACTAGTCCGCTCAAGAAGGACCTGCGGCTGTCCGGCTCCGGCACGGTCACCGTCACCGCCACGCCCTCGACCACCAGCGCCCATCTCTCCGCGGTCCTGGTCGACCTCGGCCCGGCCACCATCCGCGACTACACGGCGGCGGGCGAGGGGATCACCACCCTCGACCGGCGGACCTGCTGGGGCAGCAGCACGGAGGGCGACAGCGCCTGCTTCAAGGAGACCGCCGCCGACAAGGAGGACGTGGACTACACGGTCTTCAGCCGGGGCTGGGCCGACCTCGGTCACTTCGCGGACGACGGCGAGGGTCGCCCGCTGACCCCGGGCAAGGCGTACACCATCACCCTCGACCTCGCGGCGACCGACCATGTGGTCCCGGCCGGTCACCGCCTCGGTCTGATCATCGCCGGTACGGACGCGGGCCTCATCGAACCGCCGTCCACCACTCCGCGGCTGACCCTGGACCTGCCCCGCACCTCGGCCCGTCTGCCGCTGGTCGGCGGCGCCCCGAAGGCCGCGGCCGCCCCCTCGCGCACGGCGGCCACACCGCCCCTGAAGGGCGTACGGGCCCCGCATCACCGGACCCCGCTCCCGTCCATGCCGAACCACGACTGACCCGCGCCGGTGGGTCCCCGCCGCCGCGCGGGGGCCCACCGGCGTCGGGCCCGGCAGGACGCCATCACCGATATCGCCCCCATCCCCTCACCCCAGGAGGTCCTTCGTGTTCTCGCGGTCACCCCTCATCCGCAGCGCCGCTTGCGGCGCGATCGGTGCGCTGCTGACCGGGTCGTTCCTCAGCGCGCCCGCGCGGGCCGAACAGCGCCCGCCGCGTACGGGGTTCGAGATCAGCCATGGCGCACGGTGGACCACCCAGGCCGAGGAGGCGGACTTCCTCACGGCCGTCGACAAGGCCGCCCCGCGCGTCGCCGTCGACCGCATCGGCGCCACCGCGCAGGGGCGGCCGCTGCGGCTGGTGCGGATCGGCGCACCGGCCGCACCCGACGATCCGGCCCGGGCGGCGCGCGGCAACGTCCTGCTGCTGATCTGCTCCCAGCACGGCGATGAGCCGTCCGGCCGCGAGGCGTGTCTGTCCACCATCCGCGACCTCGCCTACGCCAAGGACAACCGGACGCGGCGCTTCCTGGAGCGCACCCAGGTGCTCGTCGTCCCGACCGCCAACCCCGACGGCCGCGCCGCCGACACCCGCGGCAACTCCGACGGCGTGGACATCAACCGCGACCACATCGCGCTCTCCACCGCCGAGTCCCGCGCGATGGCGGGCGTCATCCGCGACTGGCGCCCGGACACCGTCTACGACCTGCACGAGTACGGGGCGACCGCCCCGTACTACGTGAAGGACCTGCTGGCGCTGTGGCCGCGCAACCTCAACACCGAAGGCCCGGTGCACCGCGAGGCGCGGACCCTGTCGGACGCCTATGTGCGCCCGAGCGTCGAGACCGCGGGCCACACCACCGGCGTCTACGGCATCTGGACCGACCCCGAGACCGGCGAGCCGGTCAAGCAGGTGGCGGGCGACGGCCAGGAGCGGATCCTGCGCAACACCGCGGGCGTCAAGCACTCCGTCGGACTGCTGGTCGAGACTCGCGTCGATCCGCTCACCGACGCCGAGAAGGCCGACCCCGCCCTCAACAACCGCCGCCGGGTGGGCTCCCACCTGGCCGCCCTGAACGGCACCTTCGACTTCATCACCCAGCGGCGCGCCCGGATCGAGGCGGCCACGACGGCGGCGCGGCTGGCCGGCTACGCGGACCGGGGCCCGGTCTACCTCGGCGGCGCCGACAACGAACCGCCGGAGGAGGGCACGGTCCTCCAGGATCCGCCGTGCGGCTACAGGCTGGACGCCGAGCAGTACGGCGAGATGCGGGACGAGCTGGCCCTGCACGGGGTGACGGCGCGCCGCGTCAAGGGCGACGGAAGCGCCTTCGTACCGCTGCGCCAGTCGGCCCGCGCGCTGGTTCCGCTGCTGCTGGACGGCCGCGCCGCGTACCACCTCACCGCGGGGCAGCCGGTGGACGCATGCTGACCTGACGCCCTGACGCCCGCCCTGACGGTGCTGACCTGACGCCCGCCCTGACGGCACACGAAAACACCGGCCCCACGGCCGGTGGCATGCATCCCGGAGTCCTGGGTAGCCGAAAAGCCGTCAGATAAACCCTCAGTGAAAGGTCTCTTGCGTGCCGCAGACAGGTACAACCACGGGGGACGTCAGCGGCGATCCTCCGGTGACCGTGGATCTCCCCGGCTCCGACCCCGCCGGGCCCCATCGGACCCCCCAGACGGACCGCGTGGTCTTCGGCGTCTCCGCCGCGCTGACGGTCGCCTTTGTCATCTGGGGGTCCGTGGCCAGCGACACCCTGGAGAGCGTCTCGGACAGCATGCTCTCCGGGCTGATCCACAACGGTGGATGGGCCTTCGTCCTGGCCGCGTCGGGATTCGTGATCTTCGCCCTCTGGCTGGCCATGAGCCGCTACGGCAAGATCACCCTCGGAAAGGAGGGCGAGGAACCCGAATTCCGCACCGTCTCATGGGTCGCGATGATGTTCAGCGCGGGCATGGGCATCGGTTTGATGTTCTACGGCGTGAGCGAGCCGCTGTCGCACTTCGTTTCCCCGCCGCCCGGGACCGACCCCGGCACCGCGGCCGAGAAGATGCAGACCGCGATGTCCACCACGCTCTTCCACTGGACGCTGCACCCGTGGGCCATCTACGCGGTCGTCGGCCTGGCCATCGCGTACAGCACCTTCCGCCGCGGCCGCCGGCAGACGATCAGCGCGGTCTTCACACCGCTCATCGGCTCGAAGAACGCCAACGGCTGGGGCGGCCGGGTCATCGACATCCTGGCCATCTTCGCCACGCTCTTCGGCTCCGCCGCCTCGCTCGGCCTCGGCGCGCTGCAGATCGGCAGCGGTATCGAGGTGCTGGGCTGGAAGAGCGACGTGGGCACGGGGCTGCTGGTCGCCGTCATCGCGATCCTTACGGTCGCCTTCATCGCGTCCGCCGTCTCGGGCGTCGCCAAGGGCATCCAGTGGCTGTCCAACATCAATATGGTGCTGGCGCTCTTCCTCGCGGTCTTCGTCTTCGTGGCGGGTCCGACCATCATCATCCTCGATCTGCTGCCGACCTCGATCGGCTCCTACGTCGGCGATCTGCCGCAGCTGGTGGGCCGCACCGAGGCCACCGGCGGCAAGTCGGTCGCGGACTGGCTGAGCAGCTGGACGGTCTTCTACTGGGCCTGGTGGATCTCCTGGACGCCGTTCGTGGGCATGTTCATCGCCCGGATCAGCCGCGGCCGCACCATCCGGCAGTTCGTGGGCGGTGTGATCCTGGTTCCGAGCACCGTCAGCCTGATCTGGTTCGCCATCTTCGGCGGCTCGTCGATGAAGCTTCAGGCCGCGGGGCGGCTGGGGAAGGAATCCACCCAGGAGGGACAGCTGTTCGGGGTGCTGGACCAGTACCCGGTCGCCGGGGTGATGAGCGTCCTGGTGATGGTCCTCGTCGGCATCTTCTTCGTCTCCGGCGCCGACGCGGCGTCCATCGTGATGGGCACGCTCTCGCAGAAGGGCGCCTTCGAGCCGACCCGCTTCGTGGTCGTCTTCTGGGGCGTGGTCACGGGCGCGGTGGCGGCCGTCATGCTGCTGATCGGTGGCGGTGGGGGTGACGCCCTCACCGGGCTGCAGAACCTGACGATCCTGGTGGCGGCCCCCTTCACGCTGGTGATGGTGGGGCTGTGCTGGGCCCTGCTGAAGGATCTGCGCCGCGATCCGCTGATCGTCCGGGGCGAGAAGGGCGAGGAGGCCGTCGAGATGGCGGTCATCGCCGGTCATGAGAAGTACGCGGGCGAGTTCGAGATCCGCATCGGCCCGGCGACCCCCTCCGACGCCGACTCCCCGTCGCAGAACGAGGACGGCGCGGCCAGGTCGGACGATCGCACCACCGCGGCCGACGCCCGCTAAGCGGATCGGCGGAAGTCGGCCGCGGTTCGGACGCGCCCCGAAGGGGCGCGGGGAACCGCGCGACCAGCCACGACGGCGTCGCAGACGATCGACGGCACGTCGGGGCACTTCCTGCGGACCCCTTAGCGGCCCCGGCCGCCGCTTTCGGGCGCGGCCGGGCCTGCCGCCCGGACCCACCGGTCCGGGCGGCGCACCGCCGGTTACCCCCTGATACCGCCCCGAAGCGGGAATACTTGGGGCATGACCTCCGAGTACGTGACCTTCGGGCTGGCCCCGGCGATGCGCGCGGGCGGTGTGCTGGCCGACGGCGCGTACCAAACCCACCGCGACTTCCTGGACTTCGTAGTGGACGGCAGACCCCTGCTGGCGCGCCTCGCCGACCTCGACGCGATCTCACCGCTGGCCGCCGGCATCGGGCCCTCCGCCCTCGCCGAGCAGGTGCGGAGGCTGCTGCTGGAGACGGAGGCACCGCCGGAGGGGAGCCGGTTCGTCCTCTACGGCTGCCCGGAGTGCGAGGGGCTGGAATGCGGGGCCGTGACCGCCGTCATCGAGCGGGACGGTCCCGACGTCGTCTGGCGTGACTTCGTCTGGCAGACCGGCGAGACCCCGGACGTCGAGCGCGACGGCTACCACGACCTCGGCCCTTACCGCTTCCACGGCGATCAGTACCGGACCGCGCTGAAGGGGCTGCTGACCGCCGACGGCGCGCTCGCGCCCGAGATGCCGAACGGCCCGAGGGCGCTGCTGATCGGGCCGCGCGCCGCCGTCCTCGCCAAGCTGGCCGCCGCGTTGCGCCGCATCGGCATCGGCGCCGAGATCACCCTGGACGCGGCGGGCGCCCACGCGGATGAGTTGCGCAAGTACGGTGCGGTGGTCTTCGGCCGGACGGTGGGTCAGGGCGAGCGTGACGCGGTCCGTGACGCCTTCGCGGCGGCGCGCTCCGACGCGGTGTGCGTCACCGCGCTCGCCCCGATCGTTCCCCTGCTCGTCGCCCAGGTCGAACAGGCCCTGGACCGCGCCCCCCACGACCGCCGCCGCCTCCTCGGCCTGACGACGGTGGCGGGCGGGGCCGAGGCGGTGGTCGAGGTCGCGGCCACATGCCGGGTGGCGCTTGTGGCCCATCGCCTGGACCGGCTGTCCCGGCCCCATACGCGCGAACTCTTCGACGCCGTCCTGGACCCGGGCACCCACCACGTGCCCCTGGACCCCCGCGCGCTACGCGGCCGCTCCTACCTGGTGGCGCGCACCAACGAAGCGGTCCGGGTCACGCCCGTGGAACGGTAACGGCGGCAGTCGGCCCGCCCCCTGCGCGGCCTCGCCGTCATGGCGAGGCCGACCAGGGGCGGACCGTTCTCAGAGGGTCAGCGCTTCTTCGGGTCCAGCAGGCCCGCCCTCCGCAGGGCGTCGGCCATCGCGCCGTTCACCGGGGCCGCGTCGCGGCCGCCGCCACGCTGGCCGCGGCTGCCGCCCTGACGCTGCTGGGGCGCGCCGCGACGGCCCCCGCCGCGCTGGCCGCGGCCGTCGTCGGAGCGGTTGCGGTCACGGTCACGGCCGCCGCCGGACGGGGCGCCCGCCTCGTCGTCGAGCCGGAGCGTCAGCGAGATCCGCTTGCGCGGGATGTCGACGTCCAGGACCTTCACCCGCACGATGTCACCGGGCTTGACCACGTCCCGCGGGTCCTTGACGAACGTCTTGGACATCGCGGAGACATGGACCAGACCGTCCTGGTGCACACCGACGTCCACGAACGCGCCGAACGCCGCGACATTGGTGACGACGCCCTCCAGGATCATCCCGGCCGACAGGTCGCCGATCTTCTCGACGCCCTCCTTGAAGGTCGCGGTCTTGAAGGCAGGACGCGGGTCGCGGCCCGGCTTCTCGAGCTCCTTGAGGATGTCGGTGACGGTCGGCAGACCGAAGGCGTCGTCCACGAACTCGTCCGGCCGCAGACCGCGCAGCACCGAGGTGTTGCCGATGAGGGTGGTCACGTCGCCGCCCGCCGTGGTGGCCATCCGCCGCACCACCGGATACGCCTCGGGGTGCACGCTCGAACCGTCCAGCGGGTCGTCGCCGCCGCGGATGCGCAGGAAGCCCGCGCACTGCTCATACGCCTTGGGGCCGAGCCGGGCCACGTCCTTGAGCGCCTTACGGTTGCGGAACGGGCCGTTGGTGTCGCGGTGGGAGACGATGTTCTCCGCGAGGCCGGTGCCGATGCCCGAGACCCGGCTGAGCAGCGGGGCGGAGGCCGTGTTGACGTCCACCCCGACACCGTTCACACAGTCCTCGACGACCGCGTCGAGCGAGCGGGAGAGCTTCACCTCGGACAGGTCGTGCTGGTACTGACCGACGCCGATCGACTTGGGGTCGATCTTGACCAGCTCGGCCAGCGGATCCTGGAGCCGCCGCGCGATGGAGACGGCGCCGCGCAGCGAGACATCGAGCTCCGGCAGCTCCTGCGAGGCGAAGGCGGAGGCCGAGTACACGGAGGCGCCGGCCTCCGAGACCATCACCTTGGTGAGCTTCAGCTCGGGGTGCTTGCCGCACAGGTCGCCCGCCAGCTTGTCGGTCTCGCGGGACGCCGTGCCGTTGCCGATCGCGATGAGCTCCACCTTGTGCTCACGCGCCAGCGCGGCCAGCTTGGCGAGGGCCTCGTCCCACTGGTTGCGGGGGACGTGCGGGTAGATCGTGTCCGTGGCCGCCACCTTGCCGGTCGCGTCGACCACGGCCACCTTCACGCCCGTACGGAAGCCGGGGTCGAGGCCCATCGTGACGCGCGTACCGGCCGGGGCTGCGAGCAGCAGATCGCGGAGGTTGGCGGCGAAGACCCGGACGGCCTCGTCCTCGGCGGCCTGGCGCAGCCGCAGCCGCAGATCGATGCCGAGGTGGACCAGGACGCGGGTGCGCCAGGCCCAGCGCACCGTGTCGGCCAGCCACTTGTCGGCGGGGCGGCCGCGGTCCGCGATACCGAAGCGCTGGGCGATGGAGCGCTCGTAGGAGGTGGGGCCGGTCTCCTCGGAGGGCTCCTCCGGCTCCAGGGTGAGGTCGAGGACCTCCTCCTTCTCACCGCGGAACATCGCCAGCACCCGGTGCGAGGGGAGCTCGGTGAACGGCTCGGCGAAGTCGAAGTAGTCGGCGAACTTGGCGCCCGCCTCCTCCTTGCCCTCGCGCACCTTGGTGGCCACCCGGCCGCGCTCCCACATGCGCTCACGCAGCTCGCCGATCAGGTCAGCGTCCTCGCTGAACCGCTCCGTGAGGATGGCCCGCGCGCCCTCCAGCGCGGCGGCGGTGTCCGCGACGCCCTTCTCGGCGTCCACGAAGGCCGCCGCGGCGGCCGTAGGCTCCACGGTCGGGTCGCCCAGCAGCCCTTCGGCGAGCGGCTCGAGCCCGGCCTCGCGGGCGATCTGCGCCTTCGTACGCCGCTTGGGCTTGTAGGGGAGGTAGATGTCCTCCAGTCGGGCCTTGGAGTCCGCGGCGAGGATCTGCGCCTCCAGGGCCTCGTCCAGCTTGCCCTGGGAGCGGATCGAGTCGAGGACCGCGGTGCGCCGCTCCTCCAGCTCCCGCAAATAGCGCAGCCGCTCCTCCAGGGAGCGCAGCTGCGCGTCGTCGAGCATCTCCGTCGCTTCCTTGCGGTAGCGCGCGATGAACGGCACGGTGGAGCCGCCGTCGAGCAGCTCGACGGCGGCTTTGACCTGCCGTTCCCGTACGCCGAGTTCCTCGGCGATCCTGCCTTCGATGGACGTCGTCACGATCACGCTCCGCTTTCGGTCTGAACTGCTCCTGCATTGTGGCAGGTGGCACTGACGAAGCGGTCGCGGCCGACGCTTTCGGCGGGCCGGGAGGCCCGGGTACGGGGCCGGGCGGACACCGGTATCAGCCGGAAACGGTCATCACACCCGCCTGCGGCGCGGTCCGCTCGCCGCATCGGAGACACCGCCGAGGAGGCGGGCCACAGCGCGGAACGGAAGCGTCACCACGGTCGCGATGGCGGCACCGATGGCACGGAGCACATCGGCGATGGCGCGGAACACGGGATACCTCCTGTCGGTCGGTGGCGGCTCGGCGGCGGCCGCCGGGCACCGTTCGCTACGCGGCGCACGGGCTGTTGCCGGCGTACGCGGCGCGCGGTGTGGGCGCCCGGTTGTCAGACGGCCGATCGCGCACAACAAGCGGGTATCCCGATGTGCCCCTGCCAAACGCGGCCCCCCGGCGGGGCCGCCGACCAGGACCATGTGCCGGGCTCACGCCGGGGCCGAGCCTCGCCGGGAGGCTCGGCGTCCGACGGGCGGCCCAAGGGGCCGTCGGTCAGCTCTTGCCGCGAAGGTCGGTCGGGAAGGCGCCGTTCTCGCGGGCGGTTGTGGAGAATGCGGTGGCGAGTTCGGTGAGCCGGGACACTCCCTCGGCGCCCAGGTGCTCGTACGGTGCCGCGTCCAGGCGGTCGGTCTCGGCCTCCAGGTCCTGGCGCAGCCGCTCACCGGCCTCCGTCAGCTCGTTGTCCGCGGTGAGCAGGCCGCGGTCGCGCAGCCGCTGGCGGCCCGCCTCCCACTCCTCGGCGCTGTAGCCGCGCGTGCGCAGGATCCACTTGGTGGACATGCCCTGACCGGTCGCGGTGTGGGAGGCCAGCGCCTCGACCGCGTCCAGCCCGGCGCCGACCAGGGTCATCAGATGGGCGTCGCCGCGGTGTTCGCGCAGCAGCGTGGCGGCGTGCCACAGCGCCAGGTGCGGGGCGTCCGGGACGGGCAGGTCGGCGTGGGCGGCGTACAGCGGACGCGCCAGGCGCGAGCACGCCTCCGTGGCGCGCAGGGCCAGCTCCGCGGCCTCGGCCAGCTCCTTGGAGGCGATGACCTCCTCGCCCAGCACCCGCCGCAGCACCGAGTCGGCGGCCCGCAGCCGGGCCTCCAGGGCGACCTCGGGGGAGACCACGTCCCACGCGGCCGGAATGTGGCGGGCGACCAGGTCGTGGCTGAAGTTGAAGAAGGTCGCGGTGACGGTGCCCGCGCCCACCCGTCCCAGGGGCGCCGCGCGGCCGACGAAGTATGCGGCCGCGCCGTCCTTCAGCCCCAGCTCGGCGAGTTCCTCGCCGAAGTCGGGGGAGAAGTAGATGGCGGAGTGGAGGGGGTTGACGACGCTGTAACAGCGACGGGCGGCAAGCTCGGGAAGTGTGGTCATGGGCGCACGCTACCGACTGGTAGTCACCCCCGGTAGCCCGGGTCTCACCAGTCCTCGTCGGTCCCGCCGGATCCGGCCACAACCCCGGCCGCCGTGACGCCCTTACCGATCCCATGGACCCGTCCGGTTCGGCCACAACCCCGGCCGCCGTGACGCCCTTACCGATCCCATGGACCCGTCCGGTTCGGCCACACCCTGGCCGCCGTGACGTCCTTACGGATCCCATCAACCCGCCCGATCCGGCCGCGTCCGGCCGCGGTCATTCGGCCGGTGGGGTCCAGCGGAAGCTCGGAGGGCGGCGCTCGAAGAAGGCCGCGATGCCCTCGGCGGCCTCCTTGCTGTCCCCCGCCTGCTCCTGCCAGTACGCGACCCTGTCCGGTTCGACGGGCCCGGCCGCGAACTCCTTGACCGCGGCCTGGGTGAGCTGCGACCGGGAGACCAGCACCCGCGTGAACTCCGCCACCCGCTTGTCGAGTCCGCCCGCCGGCAGCACCTCGTCCACCAGACCGGTGCGCAGCGCCCGCTCGGTGTCGATCAGCTCGCCCGAGAACAGCAGGAACTTGGCGGTGGCCGGTCCCACCAGCTCGACCAGCCGGCGGGTCGAGCTGGGGGCGTAGACGATCCCCAGCTTGGCCGGGGTGATCCCGAACTGGGCGCCCTCCTCGGCGAACCGCAGATCGCAGGCGGCCGCGAGCTGGCAGCCGCCGCCCACGCAGTAGCCGCGCACCGCGGCCAGGGTCGGCTTGGGGAAGGCGGCCAGCGCCTCCTCGGCGGGCAGCGCGATTCCGGCGGTCTCCTCGTACGTGGTGCTCAGCGAGCCGATGTCGGCGCCCGCGCAGAAGGTGTCGCCGTCGCCGGTGAGGACCAGCGCGCGTACGGCGGAGTCGGCGGCGAGTTGTGCCAGCAGCGGGGGCAGCGCCCGCCACATCCCGGGGGTCATCGCGTTGCGCTTGGCGGGGTGGCGGATGACGACGGTCGCTATGCCGTCGGCGACCTCGTGCTCCAGGGAGGGCTCCATGTGGCGGATCGTATCCGGGCCGCTCATGTCCGGGCCGCGCGGCGGCGCCTCCGATGGCATCCTGGCCGGGGCCCAGCCGGGACCCGGCCGTTCAAGCCGGTCACGGCTGAGTCAAGGCTCGGCATCCACAGAGACAATGCACGGAATCCACGCGAGCAGGAACAGTCGAGCGCGTGACGCTGGCATACGCCAACGATCAAAAACGCTCGATAAGCGTCAAGTTGTGCGTAGTCCATCGGTCAGTACCAGAGCTTCCCAACACTCGGTACGAGAGGTCGGGCCGCGGCGAGGGGTGGGTATCACACATGGAGATCGTCGGGAGAGTCCCCTCCGAAGCGGGACACGCCCCGCCCGCGCCGCCGCCCCCGGCCGGCTACGAGGGGACCTGGCGGTTCACCGCACCGGCCCTGGACTCCTCCGTGCCACAGGCCCGGCACGCGGTGCGCGAGCTGCTGGCCCATCAGCGGGTGCCGGTGCACGACGAACTGGTGGAGAGTCTGCTCCTGATCGTCTCCGAGCTGGTCACCAACGCGGTACGGCACGCCGCGCTGCTCTCCCCCGAGATCGCCGTCGAGGTCTCCCTGGGCCGGGACTGGGTCCGGATCGCCGTCGAGGACAACCACCCCTACCGGCCCGTCGCGCTGATGGCGAACCAGGACGGGACCGGTGGGCGGGGACTGCTGCTGGTGACGGCGATCACGGAGGAGGCGGGCGGGGTCTACGACGTGGACCACACGGCGAGCGGCGGCAAGGTGGTCTGGGCCGCCCTTCCGCTGCCCGGCGCCGCTACCAGCCTGCCGCCGTCCCGGTGAGCTCACGGACCGCCGGGCGGGCCGCGTCCAGCACGGTCATGAACCACGCCGAGAACGGGCCCTCGTCGCGCAGCTTCTCCAGCTCGTCGGGGGTGACGAAGGCGATCTCGCCGATCTCCTCGGGGTCCGGGCGCGGGGTCGCCCGGACCAGCCCCGCGAAGAGGTGGTTGTACTCCTGCTCCACCAGGCCCGAGGCCGGGTCCGGGTGGTTGTAGCGGACCGTGCCCGCCTCCCGCAGCAGCGCGGGCGCCACGCCCAGCTCCTCGGCGGTGCGCCGGGCGGCGGCCACGAACGGCGGCTCACCGGGGTACGGGTGGCCGCAACAGGTGTTGGACCAGACCCCGGGGGAGTGGTACTTGCCCAGCGCGCGGCGCTGCAGCAGCAGCCGCCCCTCGTCGTCGAAGAGGAAGACGGAGAACGCCCGGTGCAGCTTGCCGGGTGCGAGATGTGCGGAGAGCTTCTCCGCGGTGCCGATCGTCGTACCGTCCTCGTCGACCAGCTCGAGCATGATCGGCTCTGCGGGACCGCTCGGCGCGGCGGTCTCGGCGGTCTCGGCGGAGCCGCCGTTGGCAGGTGTGATCGGCATGACCATCCTCTAGTTCCGACTCGTGAACGTCCAAGTCTGCCGCACATGTGCCCCTCGTCCATGTCAGTGGCACAGCTTGGCTTCGTGATCAGCATGCCCACCCGGTTCCAGCTGGAACGTGCAGTGCCCGACGTCGAAGTGCTCCCCGAGACATCCCTGGAGGGCGTGCAGCATCCGCTCGTGGCCCATCGCGTCCAGGGCCCCCGGAGCGACCACCACATGCGCGGAGAGCACCGGCATTCCCGAGGTGATGGTCCAGACATGGAGGTCGTGCAGCCCCTCGACCCCGGGCAGGGCCAGGATGTGGGCGCGTACGGCCGCCATGTCGACATTCCGCGGTGCCGCCTCCAGGAGCACGTTCAGCGTCTCGCGCAGCAGCTTGTACGTCCGCGGGACGATCATGAGGCCGATCACCAGGGACGCGATGGGATCGGCCGTCTGCCAGCCGGTCCCCAGGATGATCCCGGCGGACACCAGCACCGCGACCGAGCCCAGCGCGTCCGCCGCGACCTCCAGGAAGGCGCCCCGGACGTTCAGGCTGGTGCGCTGCCCGCCCCGGAGCAGGGCCAGCGACACCAGGTTCGCCGCCAGGCCGACGGCGCCGAAGACGATGGTCAGCCCGCCCTCGGTGGCGGCCGGGGTAAGGAACCGCAGCACCGCCTCATAGAGGATGTAGCCGCCGACGCCGAACAGCAGCAGACAGTTGCCCAGGGCCGCCAGGATCTCGGCACGGGCATAGCCGTAGGTGCGGTGCGGGCTCGGGGGACGGCCCGCGAAGTGGATCGCCAGCAGCGCCATCGCGAGCCCGAGCGCGTCCGTCGCCATATGACCGGCGTCCGCGAGCAGGGCGAGGGAGCCGGCCAGCAGACCGCCGATGATCTCCACGGCCATCACCGTGAGGGTGATGGCCAGGGCGATCCGCAGCCGCCACCGGTGGGCGGCGCCCGCGGTGGTGTGGCCGCGGGCGTGGTCATGACCTGCGCCCATGTGCGTAGGGCCCTCCTCCCGGCGCCGCGGTCCACTGCTGACCAGTGAACTACGGCACCGGGGCGGGGACGGGTCAGCCGCGCCGGGCCTCGGGGTGGTGCAGGCACCAGCCCGCCCAGGCCGATTCCACCATCGCGCGCACATCGTGCCGGGCGCTCCAGCCCAGCTCCTTGGCGATCAGTTCGGTGGATCCGACGACCCGGGCCGGATCGCCCGCCCGGCGCGGCCCGACCACGGGGGCGAGTTCCGGGCGGCCGGTGATCTCGCCGATCAGATCGGACATCTCCCGCACCGAGACGCCCCGGCCGGTGCCGATGTTCACCGTGAGATCGCCCGGCTCCGGCTGCGCGGCCAGGCGACGGGCCACGGCCAGATGGGCGGAGGCCAGATCCTCGACATGGATGTAGTCGCGGACACAGGTGCCGTCGGGGGTGTCGTAGTCATCGCCGAAGATCCGCGGCGGCTCTCCCTCGGTGATCCGCTCGAACATCATCGGGATGATGTTGAACACTCCGGTGTCGGCCAGATCGGGGCGCGTGGCACCCGCCACATTGAAGTAGCGCAGACAGGCCGTGGAGAGGGAGTGGGCCGCGCCCGCCGCCCTGACCAGCCATTCTCCGGCCAGCTTGGTCTCTCCGTACGGATTGATCGGCAGGCACGGGGTGTCCTCGGTGACGAGTTCCACATCGGGCATGCCGTAGACGGCGGCGGAGGAGGAGAAGAGGAAGCGGCTGACACCGGCCGCGACCGCCGCCTCCAGCAGCACCGTGAGCCCGTGCACATTCTCGCGGTAGTAGCGGAGCGGCTGCTCCACGGACTCCCCGACCTGCTTCTTCGCCGCGAGATGCACCACACCGGTCACTCCCAGCTCGGCGAACGTGCGGTCCAGCAGCGCACGGTCCAGGGTGGAGCCGCACACCAGCGGCACGTCCCCGGGCAGCCGCGCCCGGATGCCGCTGGTCAGGTCGTCGAGCACGGCCACGGACTCGCCCGCCTCGGCCATGGCCCGCACGACATGCGACCCGATATATCCGGCACCACCTGTGATCAGCCATGTCATGCCCCGCACCCTATCCGTGGCGGGGCGATCGCCGTTTGTGGAGGACAGCCGCCATCCACCATGATGATCGGCGGCGCGCGGAAGTGGTCGTTCCCCCGATCGTGTGGTGAATGTGCGGTGAACGGCGGCTTCCATCGATCCGATAGCCTCTGCCGGACGTGCCGCCGGCCCCACGGGGCAGGGCGTGCGACGTCCACGGCCCGGAGGGCCCCAGGCCAGTGCCATCAGCGGCGCGGCCACCATGTCAGCTGCCAAGGAGTGAGTTCGTCTGTCGACCGCGATCCTCACCGGTGCGCCGGTCGCCGGCTCGTCCCTCGAGGACGACCTGCGGTCGCTGGGCTTCGCCGTGCGCACGGCGACCGACGCCGCCGGGGTCACGGCGGAGCTCGCCGCCGTCCCGGCGCATGAGCGGGTGGCCCTCGTGGACCCCCGCTTCGTCGGCCATGTCCATGCCCTGCGGCTGGCCCTCACCGACCCCCGCTTCCCCGCCGCCACGGTGCGCGGTGCGCTGACGGCCCAGCCCGAGGCGCGACCGGCGCTGGCCCGCGCGGTGACGGCTACCGCCGCCACGGCGCGGGCCAGTGGGAACAGCGGCGGGGCGCCCACCGCCGCCCCCGCTCAGGCCCTCGGCTCCGCCGAGAGCCCGGCGCCCGCGGCCACGCCGGCAACGGCGCCCGCCATCGACGGCGGTGGCCCGGGCCAGGAGGCCCCTGCCGGTGCCAATGAGGCGGCCGAGCCGGATGCGGCCGCGCTCGGCGCGGCCGGGGCCGTCACCGCGGGTGCTGTCGGTCAGGCGACCCGCACCGGCGGGAGGGCCGCGTCCGACGCGGCGCACGCGTCGGGCGACGCGGGGAGCTGGAGCCGGACGCAGCCGTCCGGGCCCGCCACCGCCCTCGGCGCCACCGAGGCACCCACTGCCGCCGCGCCCGGCGAGGCCACGCGCGTGGCCTCCCCGGACCGCGCCGCCGACGCGGCCGCGGGCGGCGTGGCGCCTGCCGACGGCGGCTCCGCCGCGCAGTCGCCGGCCGTGGCCGCCACCGAGGCGCCGACCCCGGCCGGGACGGCCGACGCCCACTCCCGCGTGGACGACCTCGCCGCCGCCCTCGACGCCGAAGGCGTCCCCGTGCACCGGCCCGAGCTCGGGGTGCTCGTGGCCGCCGTGCCCGCGGACGCCGCCGCGCGGACCGCGGCGCGGGACGCCGTGGACGCGGTGGACGACGAGCGGGTGCGGCTGCGGTCGGCCGTGAAGTCGCGGGACGGCTTCTTCACGACCTTCTGCATCAGCCCGTACTCCCGCTACATCGCCCGCTGGTGCGCCCGGCGCGGGCTGACCCCCAATCAGGTCACCACCGCCTCCCTCCTCACTGCGCTCATCGCCGCGGCCTGCGCCGCCACCGGCACCCGGCCCGGGTTCGTCTCGGCCGGTGTGCTGCTGATCGCCTCGTTCGTACTCGACTGCACCGACGGGCAGCTGGCCCGCTATTCGCTCCAGTACTCCACGCTCGGCGCCTGGCTGGACGCCACGTTCGACCGGGCCAAGGAGTACGCCTACTACGCGGGCCTCGCGCTCGGCGCCGCCCGCGCCGACGGCGACGACATCTGGGCGCTCGCGCTCGGCGCGATGGTGCTCCAGACCTGCCGCCATGTCGTGGACTTCGCCTTCAACGAGGCCAACCACGACGCCACCGGCAACTCCAGCCCCACCGCCGCCCTCTCCGGCCGCCTCGACAGCGTCGGCTGGACGGTCTGGATGCGCCGCATGATCGTGCTGCCGATCGGTGAGCGCTGGGCGATGATCGCCGTGCTGACGGCGCTCACCACGCCCCGTATCACCTTCTACGCACTGCTCATCGGCTGTGCGCTGGCCGCCTGCTACACCACCGCGGGCCGGGTGCTGCGCTCGCTGACCCGCCGGGCCGAGCGCACGGACCGGGCCGCCCGCGCCCTCGCCGAGCTGGCCGACTCCGGCCCACTGGCCGAGCTGGTCGCCAAGGCCGCCCCCCGCCGGATGAGTTCGTACCTCGCCCCGCTCTCGGCCGCCCTCGGCACGGCGGCCGTCCTGGCCGGCACCGCGGCCGCCGGTTTCGGCTCCTGGGTGCCCGTCGGCTGCGCCGTGCTCTACGCGGTCCTCGCGGGCGTCGCCGTCGCCGCGCCCCTCCAGGGCCCCCTCGACTGGCTGGTGCCGCCGCTCTTCCGCGCGGCCGAATACGGCACCATCCTGATTCTGGCGGCTTGCTCGGAGGTGAACGGCGCGTTGCCGTCGGCTTTCGGGCTCGTTGCGGCAGTCGCCTACCATCACTACGACACGGTGTACCGCATCCGTGGCGGCACGGGAGCGCCCCCGCACCGGCTGGTGCGGGCGATCGGCGGGCACGAGGGGCGGACGGTGGCGGTCACCGCCGCCGCTGCCCTGCTGCACCACCAGAACCAAGGTTTCACCATCGCGTTGACCGCTTTGGCGGCGGCCCTCGCGCTGGCGGTGCTCATCGAGAGCATCCGCTTCTGGGTGTCCTCAGGAGCACCCGCTGTACACGACGAATCAGGAGAACCCGCATGATCGGCCTTGTGCTCGCGGCCGGCGCCGGACGGCGTCTGCGCCCCTACACCGACACGCTTCCCAAGGCCCTGGTGCCCGTGGACGGTGAGACCACCGTCCTCGACCTGACCCTCGGCAACTTCGCGGAGGTCGGTCTGACCGAGGTCGCCATCGTCGTCGGCTACCGCAAGGAGGCCGTGTACGAGCGCAAGGAGGCCCTGGAGAAGCGTTACGGCGTCAAGCTCACGCTGATCGACAACGACAAGGCCGAGGAGTGGAACAACGCCTACTCCCTCTGGTGCGCCCGTGACGCGATCCAGCACACCGTGATCCTCGCCAACGGCGACACCGTGCACCCGGTCTCGGTCGAGAAGACCCTGCTGGCCGCGCGCGGCAACGGCCAGAAGATCATCCTCGCCCTGGACACGGTCAAGCAGCTCGCCGACGAGGAGATGAAGGTCGTCGCCGACCCCGACAAGGGCGTCCAGAAGATCACCAAGCTGATGGACCCGGCCGAGGCGACCGGTGAGTACATCGGCGTCACCCTCATCGAGGGGGAGGCCGCCGCCGACCTCGCGGACGCGCTGAAGGCCACCTTCGAGCGCGACCCCGACCTCTACTACGAGGACGGCTACCAGGAGCTGGTCAACCGCGGCTTCAAGATCGACGTGGCCCCCATCGGCGACATCAAGTGGGTCGAGATCGACAACCACGACGATCTGGCGAAGGGCCGTGAGATCGCGTGCCAGTACTGACGAGGCTCATCCCCTCGCCGCTCGTCGTCGACATCCGCGCGGGCGCCCTGGACGACCTCGCGGGGGTCCTCGCCGACCAGCGGATCTCCTCCTCCGGCAAGCTGGCCATCGCCATCAGCGGCGGCTCCGGCGCCCTGCTGCGCGAGCGGCTGGCGCCGGCGCTGCCGGGCGCGAGCTGGTACGAGGTCGACGGCGGCACCCTGGATGACGCGATCAAGCTCGCCGACCGCATGAAGTCGGGGCACTACGACGCGGTCGTGGGGCTGGGCGGCGGAAAGATCATCGACTGTGCGAAGTTCGCCGCGGCGCGCATCGGCCTTCCGCTGGTCGCCGTCGCCACCAACCTCTCGCACGACGGTCTGTGCTCCCCGGTCGCGACCCTCGACAACGACGCGGGCCGCGGCTCGTACGGGGTGCCCAACCCGATCGCCGTGGTCATCGACCTCGATGTGATCCGGGAGGCGCCGGTCCGCTTCGTCCGCTCCGGTATCGGCGACGCCCTGTCCAACATCTCCGCGGTCGCCGACTGGGAGCTGTCCAACCGGGAGACCGGCGAGCAGATCGACGGCCTCGCGGCCGCGATGGCGCGCCAGGCCGGTGAGGCCGTGCTGCGCCACCCCGGCGGGGTCGGCGACGACGGCTTCCTCCAGGTGCTGGCCGAGGGACTGGTGCTCACCGGCATCTCGATGTCGGTCGCGGGGGACTCCCGCCCGGCCTCCGGTGCCTGCCACGAGATCAACCACGCCTTCGACCTCCTCTTCCCCAAGCGCGCCGCCAGCCACGGCGAGCAGTGCGGTCTGGCCGCCGCCTTCGCGATGCGTCTGCGCGGGGCGCACCAGGAGTCGGAGCACATGGCCGAGGTGCTGCACCGGCACGGGCTGCCCGTGCTGCCCGAGGAGATCGGCTTCACCGTGGACGAGTTCGTCCAGGTCGTGGAGTTCGCTCCGAAGACGCGCCCCGGCCGCTACACGATCCTCGAGCACCTCGACCTCTCATCCGACGCGATCAGGGACGCATACGCCGACTATGCCAAAGCAGTCAGTCAAGCCATCAGTGGCTGAACTCCGCCCGGTCGTCCACCCCGTTGGGGTGAAGGACCGGCGGAGCGGTGAGCACTGGGCCGGGCGCCTCTACATGCGCGAGATCTCGCTGCGCATCGACCGGCACCTGGTGAACACGCGGGTCACGCCCAATCAGCTGACGTATCTGATGACCGTCTGCGGCGCCCTCGCGGCCCCGGCCCTGCTGGTGCCGGGGATCGCGGGCGCCGTGCTCGGGGTGCTGATGGTCCAGCTCTACCTGCTGCTGGACTGCGTCGACGGCGAGATAGCCCGCTGGAAGAAGCAGTTCTCGCTGGGCGGTGTGTATCTGGACCGGGTCGGCGCCTATCTGTGCGACGCCGCGGTGCTCGTCGGCTTCGGTCTGCGCGCCGCCGACCTGTGGGGCTCCGGGCGGATCGACTGGCTGTGGGCGTTCCTCGGCACCCTCGCCGCGCTCGGTGCCATCCTGATCAAGGCCGAGACCGACCTCGTCGGGGTCGCCCGGCACCAGGGCGGTCTGCCGCCGGTCAAGGAGGCGGCCGCCGAGCCCCGCTCGTCCGGTGTGGCGCTGGCCCGCAGGGCGGCCGCGGCGCTGAAGTTCCACCGGCTGGTCCTCGGGGTCGAGGCCTCGCTGCTCATCCTCGTGGTGGCGGTCGTGGACCAGGTGCGCGGCGACCTGTTCTTCACCCGGCTGGGCGTTGCCGTACTGGCCGGTATCGCCCTGCTGCAAACCCTGCTTCACCTCGTGTCCATCCTCGCGTCGAGCAGGCTCAAGTGAGCATGAGCACAATGAAGCTCGGAGCGGTCGTCCTGACGATGGGCAATCGCCCCGAGGAGCTGCGCGCACTCCTCGACTCGGTCGCCAAGCAGGACGGCGGCCCGGTCGAGGTGGTCGTCGTGGGCAACGGCTCGCCGCTGCCCCCGCTCCCCGAGGGGGTCCGGACCATCGAGCTGCCCGAGAACGTGGGCATTCCGGCGGGCCGCAACGTGGGCATCGAAGCGTTCGGACCCGGCGGGTCGGACGTCGATGTGCTGCTGTTCCTCGACGACGACGGGCTGCTCCCGGGCACCGACACGGCCGAGCTGTGCCGCCAGGCGTTCGCCGCCGATCCGAAGCTGGGCATCATCTCGTTCCGCATCGCCGACCCCGACACCGGCGTCACCCAGCGTCGCCATGTGCCCCGGCTGCGCGCCTCCGACCCCCTGCGGTCCTCCCGGGTGACCACCTTCCTGGGCGGTGCCAACGCGGTCCGTACCACGGTGTTCCAGCAGGTCGGAGGGTTGCCGGACGACTTCTTCTACGCCCATGAGGAGACCGATCTGGCCTGGCGGGCGCTGGACGCCGGGTGGATGATCGATTACCGGTCGGACATGGTGCTGCACCATCCGACCACCGCCCCGAGCAGGCACGCGGTCTACCACCGCATGGTGGCGCGCAACCGGGTCTGGCTGGCCCGGCGTAACCTTCCTGCGCTGCTCGTCCCCGTCTATCTGGGCGTCTGGCTGCTGCTCACACTGGCCAGGCGTCCGTCGAAAACCGCACTTCGGGCCTGGTTCGGAGGGTTCCGGGAAGGCTGGAAGACACCGTGTGGTCCACGCCGCCCCATGAAGTGGCGTACGGTATGGCGCCTGACCCGACTGGGCCGACCTCCTGTCATCTGACAAGCTCGTAACGAAGAGCATCGGGCGCGACCCGGGGCGCGGCCCCGCTCAGCGCACCCTGAAGACGAAAGTGTCAACTGTGAGCGAGACTACGCACGACGGTGCGGTAGCCGTGAGTGGCCCGCCATCAGCCGACGACGGCCTGTCCCCGGCCGAGCTGGCGCGGAAGTACGAGCTGTCGGTGAGCGGCGCCCGGGTGAGCCTCGGCGAGTACATCCGCCAGATGTGGGGCCGGCGTCACTTCATCGTGGCCTTCTCGTCGGCCAAGCTCACCGCCCAGTACAGCCAGGCCAAGCTGGGTCAGCTGTGGCAGGTGGTGACCCCGCTGCTCAACGCCGCGGTGTACTTCTTCATCTTCGGCCTGCTGCTGGGCGGCAGGGGCGGAATGAAGAACGACATGTACATCCCGTTCCTGGTGACGGGCGTGTTCGTCTTCACTTTCTCGCAGAACTCCGCGATGGCCGGGGTGCGCGCCATCTCCGGGAACCTGGGGCTGGTGCGGGCCCTGCACTTCCCGCGGGCCTCGCTCCCCATCTCGTTCGCGCTCCAGCAGCTCCAGCAGCTGCTCTTCTCGATGATCGTGCTGGTCGTCGTGTTGCTGGGCTTCGGGCACTTCCCGGCCTTCGCGTGGATCCTGGTCATCCCGGCCCTGGCGCTGCAGTTCGTCTTCAACACCGGTCTGGCCCTGGTGCTGGCCCGGATGGGGGCCAAGACCCCCGACCTCGCGCAGCTGCTGCCGTTCATCCTGCGTACGTGGATGTACGCCTCCGGTGTGATGTACCCGCTGGAGCACATGCTGCAGAAGGCGGGGGCGCACTCCTGGGTCTCCGACCTTCTGCTGGCCAACCCGGCGGCGGTCTACATGGACCTGATGCGGTACGCCCTGATCAACGACTACCCCTCGTCGAGCCTGCCGCCGCATGCCTGGGCGCTGGCGCTGGGGTGGGCGGTGCTGCTGGGTGCCGGGGGATTCGTGTACTTCTGGAAGGCAGAGGAGCAGTACGGCCGTGGCTGAGCAAACCCTCGACAAAGGTGCCCAGGCGGAGCGGGCCGACCAGGCCGCTCCGGCGGCTTCCGCGCCGACGCGGGTGCCCACCGTCATCGCCGACGACGTCCACATCGTCTACCGGGTCAACGGCGGCCCCAAGGGGAAGGGCAGCGCCACCGCCGCCCTCAGCCGCTTGCTGGGCCGGAAGAACGCCCCGGGCATGCGTGAGGTGCACGCGGTGCGCGGGGTCACCTTCGTGGCGTACAAGGGCGAGTCGATCGGTCTGATCGGGTCCAATGGCTCGGGGAAGTCGACTCTGCTCAAGGCCGTCGCGGGGCTGCTGCCCACCGAGCGCGGCAAGGTCTACACCAACGGCCAGCCGTCGCTGCTGGGTGTGAACGCGGCGCTGATGAACGACCTGACCGGTGAGCGGAACGTGATCCTCGGTGGTCTGGCCATGGGCATGTCGCGTGAGCAGATCCGGGAGCGCTACCAGGGCATCGTGGACTTCTCGGGCATCAATGAGAAGGGTGACTTCATCACCCTGCCGATGCGCACGTACTCCTCCGGTATGGCGGCCCGGCTGCGGTTCTCCATCGCCGCGGCCAAGGATCACGATGTGCTGATGATCGACGAGGCGCTGGCCACCGGTGACAGGAAGTTCCAGAAGCGCTCCGAGGCCCGGATCCGCGAGCTCCGCCAGGAGGCCGGCACGGTCTTCCTCGTCAGCCACAACAACAAGTCCATCCGGGACACCTGTGACCGGGTGCTGTGGCTGGAGAAGGGCGAGTTGCTGATGGACGGCCCGACCGACGAGGTCATCAAGGCGTACGAGAAGGAGACCGGCAAGTAGCCGCTCGGCGAACGCCGCCCCATAAACCATCAGGCCCCGCCGGGCAACCCGGCGGGGCCTTGTTGTCCACAAGCGGACCATGCACCCCGGATGGGAATGGGTGTGGACCCGTGGCACGTTGGGCAGAGCGACGGGGGAGTCTGCACGGGGGGCTGACGGGGTGGCCAACAGTGGTGCCGTGGGCGGAAGCGGTCATGCCGAGAGGGTGTTCCGCGTGCAGCGGGCCTTCACACAGCTCGGCGGGCGGGCCCATGGGCCCGGGGCGCTGGCCAGAGCGGCGGATCTGGACGACTCGACCGTCTACCGGATCCTCCAGTCCGGGGTGCACCAGGGCATCTTCGTCCGCGAGGGCCGGGGGCTGTACCGGCTGGGCTCGGCGGCCCCGCAGCTCGGTCTCAAGGCCCTGGCCCACTCGCCCGCGCCGGAGGCCGCCCACGCCCTCCTGGAGGCGCTGCGCCGGGACACCGGGGGGCTGGCCTTCCTCTATCTGCTGGCGCCCTTCGGCGGCGCGCACCGGCAGTGTGCCGACATGGCCGTCGGCGACTCCGATCTGACGGAGCTGGGGATGACGCCGCGCGCGGTGCAGACCGTCGAGCACTCGCTGCGGGTGGGGGCCGCGGGGCGGGCGATCCTGGCGTATCTGCCGGAGACCATCCAGTCGGAGGTGCTGGACCGGCCGGTGCCCGCCGAGGCCGGCCCCGGGGCCTACCGGGACGATGTGCGGCTCCTGGCCTCGCTGGAGCGGATCAGGGCGCGGGGGTACGCCCTGGGCCACGAGGAGTGCGCGGCGGGGTGGAACGAGTGCGCGGCGCCGGTCACCTGGGACGGGCTGGTGATGGGCTCGGTGCTGGTGATGAAGCCCGAACAGGTCATGACGCGGTGTCCGGTGACCGTCATCGAGGCGGTGGAGCGGACGGCGGCGGACCTGGCCGACCTGGGGCGGGGCCGTCCCGCCGACTCGGACGGCAACGATGCGAGAATGAAGTAAATTTAAGGTAACAGGTGTAAACGTGAAGCGCATTCCCCGCGCTTCACCAGCCCTTTCTCGCGAGGCGAGAAAGGGTCGGAAATCCTTGACTCGTACGGGCGTGCGGCCGCAATAATCAAGAGGGCAATCAAGTCTGATTCTTGCATGATCGGCGGCTCGAAGGGCCGCCTAACTAGGGGGAAATGTCACCGTGTCCGACAGGGGCGGTCTTGCCGTCGTGCCCGATATTCCCGTGCCCAACTGGGCGCGGGAGCTGGAACGTGTGCCGTTGTTATCAGCCAGGGAGGGCCAGACGTTTGCGCTGCTCGGCGCGGGCTGGTCCAACCGCCGTATCGCGCTGCGGCTGCAAGTGACCGAGCGCACGGTGAAGGCGCATGTGGCGTCAATACTCGCGAAACTGCAGGTGGAATCGCGGCTACAGGCCGGTCTGGTCGCGCTCAGCTACCGCCACCTGTACCAAAGTACAGTTCCGGGGAGGGGTGTGGCCGGTTAGCGTGGCCCCCGTCTGCCCCGTTTATCCGTCGGCCGGATAACGACGTGAACCAACCTGTCGCACAGCAATCGCGCCATCATAGGAAAGGTATTCATGGCTGACCGTTCCGGCCCGAGCGGATTGAACCCCGTGTGGACGCTGGTGGTGTCCGGACTCACCGTCTTCATGGCCGCCTTGGACAACCTCGTCGTCATCACCGCGCTGCCCGCCATTCAGAAGGACCTGGGCACCAGCCTCCAGGACCTGGAGTGGACGGTGAACGGCTACACCCTCACCTTCTCGGTCTTCCTGATGGCCGGTGCGGCCGCCGGTGACCGGTTCGGCCGCCGCCGGGTGTTCCTGGCCGGCCTCGTCGTCTTCACCGGGGCCTCCGCCGCCGCGGCGCTGTCCGACAGCGCGGACGCCCTGATCGCCGCCCGGGCCGTACAGGGCCTCGGGGCGGCCGTGGTGATGCCGCTGACGCTCACCCTGCTGACCGTGGCCGTCCCCGAGCGCCGGCGCGGTGTCGCGCTGGGCGTCTGGGGCGCCCTCAGCGGGCTCGCGGTCGCGCTCGGCCCGCTGATCGGCGGGGCCGTGGTGGAGAAGATCTCCTGGGAGTGGATCTTCTGGGTCAATGTGCCGATCGGTGTGGTGGTGCTGGTGCTCGGCCTGTGGAAGCTGGCCGAGTCCACCCGCCCGGACACCTCGCTGGACCCGGTGGGCACCGTCCTGGTCAGCCTCGGGGTGTTCGGCGTGGTCTACGCGCTGGTGTCCACCACCGAACACGGCTGGACCAGCGGCCGGGTGCTCGCCTTCCTGGCCGGCGGCCTGGTGGTGCTCGCGCTCTTCGTCGGCTGGGAGCTGCGCACGGCCGAACCGATGCTGCCGATGCGGCTGTTCGGCAACCGCGCGTTCAGCGCGGTCAACGCGGCCAGCCTGCTGATGTTCGCGGCCATGTTCGGACTGGTCTTCCTGCTCACCCAGTTCATGCAGAACATCCAGGGCTTCTCGCCGCTGGAGGCGGGCGTGAAGATGCTGCCGTGGACGGCGATGCCGGTCGTCGTCGCCCCGCTGGCGGCGCTGCTGACCGCCCGGCTCGGCAACCGTCTGGTGGTCGCCGCGGGCCTGTTGTTCGAGGCCGCGGGTCTTGGCTGGCTGGCGTCCGTGGTGAGCGCGGACACCGCCTACGCCGACCAGGTGCCCGGCCTGGTGCTCGGCGGAATCGGCCTGGGGCTGTTCTTCTCGCCCGTCGCGGAAATGGCGATGAACGTCGTCGCGCCCCGCGACCAGGGAATCGCCTCGGGCGCCAACAACACCTTCCGGGAGCTCGGCGGCGCACTCGGCGTCGCGGTGCTCACCTCCGTATTCACCACGCTGGGCGGATACGGCTCGCCCCAGGAATTTGTGGACGGGCTGCGGCCCGCCGCCTGGATCGGCGCCGGAATCGCCGCCGCCGGCTGTCTGGCCATTCTCATGGCACCGCGCGGCCGCACCGCGCCGGCCGAAACGAAGGTGATTTCTTCGGGGGCCGTCGAGGATTCAAACCAGGGAAACCTCCCGAGCCGGTCGCGCAACTAAATTCGGCAGAGCGAAGTCAGAGCGAACAAGATGATCCACCGGTTCCCGGGTCCCGGGTGACCATTGGGTATGGGGGACGCTATGTACGACGTCATTGTGGTAGGAGCGCGTATCAGCGGGGCATCGACCGCGATGCTCCTGGCGGGAGCGGGGTACCGGGTCCTTCTCCTCGACCGGGCGAAATTCCCCGGCGGTAAGGGGGCCGCCACCAATCTGGTCCACCCTCCGGGAATTCTCCGGCTGAAGCGCTGGGGGCTGCTGGACGAGGTGGCGGCCACCGGCTGCCCGCCCATCCACTCCTACGGTCTGCAGAGCGGCCCGGTTCAGCTGATGGCCAAGCTGCCCGCCGTCGAGGGTGTGGCCGAGGCGTACTCCCCGGAGCGCCGCAAGCTGGACGAGATCCTGCTGGAGGCCGCCGTCAAGGCCGGGGCGGAACTGCGCGAACAGGTCGCGCTGCGGGAGCTGCTGACGGACGACCAGGGCACCGTTATCGGCGTCCGGGCCGAGACCGAGGACCGCACCCCCATCGTCGAGCACGCCCGGCTGGTCGTGGGCGCCGACGGCTCGAACTCCACCGTCGCCCGGCTGGTGGGGGCCGAGAAGTACGACTCCCACCCGGTGCTCAACAAGAGCCACTGGTCGTACTGGGCCGATCTGCCGCACGACGGCAAGGTGCGCACCTACCGCCACCGCCATCAGCACGCCTTCACCTGGCCCACCCACGACGGCCTGACCATCGTCGGACTCGCCCTGCCGGTCAAGGACTTCAAGGCGTCCGCCGACGGGGAGCGCGACGCCACGGTCGTCTCCGCCTTCGAGGAGGTCGACCCGGAGTTCGCGGCGCGGCTGCGGGAGACCCGGCGCGTCGACAAGTGGATGACCGGCGCGGTCCCCAACTTCCTGCGCCACTGCCACGGCCCCGGCTGGGCCCTGGTCGGCGACGCGGGCTACACCCGCGACCCCATCACCGCCGCCGGTATCACCGACTCGCTGCGCGGTGCCGAACTGCTGGTGGAGGCCGTGGAGCCGGCCCTGGCCGGGGACCGCGACCTCGCCCCCGCCCTCGCCGACTACGCCCGGCGCCGTGACGCCCTGGTGAGCGGCCACTTCCAGTACACCCGCGACCACGCCGCGATCGCCGACTACAACCGCGAGGAGCTGGAGTTCATCCGGGCGATGGCACGCAGCCCGCACCACGGCAGCGGCATGGTCGGGATGTTCGCCACCATCGTCCCGCCCGCCGAGTTCTACTCCCCGGCCAATATCCACGCCCTCTTCGACCACATCCCGCCGGGCTCCGAGCCGGGCTGGAAGATCCGGATGGTGCGCTGGCTCGTCCGCGGCGCCCCCCGGCATCTGCCCCCGGCGACCCGGCTCGCCGACCGGCTGATCGCCGCCAACCTCGGGAGCATGGGCACCTTCCTGCTCGACTCCCCGGTCGCCCGCCTGGCCTAGCCGGGCTCCCTCGCGGCCCGCCCACCGGGCACGGCCGCGACCTCACAACGGCCTTCGGCCGCCCACAGCGCCGCGCCACCCGCGCGGGTGGCGCACCTCACCCACCGTCACCACCACAGCCATGGAGGCATCGGCATGTCCAGCAATCCGTCCCCCGGCGTCACGACGGCGTTCCTCTTCCCCGGACAAGGCGGCTTCGACGGCGAGGCGCTCCGCCGGGCCAAGGAGCGCCATCCCCAGATCGGCCGGGTCTTCGAGCGGCTCGACACCGTGACCGAGGAGCTCTACGGCAGCCGCATCTCCGAGGTGCTCTTCGGCGAGCGCAAGGCCGATCTGCGCGATCTGCTCGACAACGACCCCTGGGCCTCCCAGGTCGCCATCTACGGCGCCGGTCTGGCCGCCTACGAGATCCTCGCGGCCCAGGGCGTCGTCCCCGACGTGCTGGCCGGGCACAGCCTCGGCGAGATCACCGCCCTGGTGGCGGCCGGGGCCTTCTCGGTCGAGGACGGGGTCCGGATCGTCGCCCAGCGCGTCGCCGTGATCGAGCGGCAGGGCGGGGTCGACGGGCGCATGGTGGCCCTGGCCGCGAGCGCCGAGCGCACCCGCAAGCTGCTGGAGTTGGTGGACGAGCCGCTGCTGGCCGTCGCCACCGAGAACCACGACGAGCAGACCGTGGTCAGCGGCCCCGCCGGAATCCTGGACCGGGTC